>CAZJTL010000010.1:0-51182 GCA_964548905.1 uncultured bacterium
TTTTTACTTGCTACTTGCTACTTGCTACTTGCTACTTACCTCCTGCCTTCTGCCTTCGCAATAAACCATGAACTATGAACTATGAACTATTAGCAATTTTTTATGATCCGTGTCTTATTAGTAGACGACCAAAATACAATCAGGCAAATGTTACAACTTTCTCTACAGCCTCAGCTAGATTTACTCATAGTTGGCAGTGTTGAGGATGGACAGACAGCTTTACGAGAAGTAGAAGAACAAAATCCTGATGTTGCCATCGTCGATATCGAAATGCCTGGAATGGATGGGTTAACGGCGATCGCGTCAATTTGTGAGCGTTTTGCTGACACTAAAGTTTTAGTATTCAGTTCTCATGACGATGAAAAATATATAGAAGAAGCTCTCCGTGCAGGTGCCAAGGGCTATCTGCTCAAAAGTACTCCTGCTGAAGACATCGCCAATGCAATTCGTTCTGTACATAAAGGTTACGTTCAACTCAGTCCTGGTTTGTTAGAAAAAGTTACCTTCAATAGCGATCGCGGGGAGATAATTCGTCAAGAAGTTACCGAGATAGATCGTCAAGTACCACCAGCTACCAAAATAGTAGAAACTTTCAGCAATGATTGGTCTAAATCTACTAAAGAATTACTGGATACATTACCGCAAGTATGGACGAGAGGATTGCTCTATTTAATCGTCATTTTTATAGCTATGGTGCTGCCTTGGTCAATGCTCGCTCAAGTTGATGTGACGGGAACCGCCAAAGGAAGATTAGAACCCAAAGGTAAAACGATTAGGTTAGATGCGCCAGTTAGTGGAACTGTTGCTGCAATTAAAGTTCAAGAAGGAGAACAAGTCAAGGCTGGACAAATCTTGATGGCATTGAATTCACAAATAGTTAGCTCCGAATTACAACAAGCTCAAGCTCGATGGCAAGGTTTTGCAGATCGCCTGACTAACTTACAAGTATTAGAAAATCAGTTACGCATGAGTATGCGGACGCAAAAATTACAAAATCAAGCCGAGATTGCCGAGCAAGGCGAACTAATTAACCAAACCCAACAAAGAATTGAATTTAATCGAACTGCTATTGAATCAGCCCGAAAATTACTAGAAAAAGATCTGGCGATCGCCACAAGATATACAAGTTTTAGTCAAAAAGGTGTAGTTTCTGGTTCACAACTCGATGAAATACAAAGACGCACGATCGAAAACGAACAACGTTTTCAACAAGCTCGTTCCGAACTGCAACAAAATAAAATTGAACTAAAAAGACAGCAACAAGCTTATCAAAAAATTAAGCGTCAAGGAGAAAAAGGCACCATCGATGCTCAAAGACAACTGCAAGAATTGCAATCTCAGATTGTCGATGCCCGATCGCAAATGGCTCAAACTGCCAATCAAATTAAATCTTTGCGTTACCAACAAAAGCAAAGTATGCTTGAGATTCCTGTTGATGGTACGATATTTCAATTATTTGTGCGCCATCCAGGGGCAGTAGTACAACCCGGTCAAGCGATCGCTAATATTGCTCCAAAAGATGTTCCCCTGGTTCTCAGAGCGCAAATGTCTAGCAAAGATAGTGGTTTTCTGCGTGTGGGAATGCCTGTTAAAATTAAATTCGATGCCTATCCTTTTCAAGACTATGGCGTAATCTCTGGTCGTCTCCGTTGGATTGCTCCTGACTCTAAAATTTCATCAACCAACTCTAATCAAACTTCCACCTCAGCCAATCCAGCATTACCAGCATCGGAAAACAGAGTCACAGAATCGGAGGGAACTTTTGAGTTAGAAATTACTCTAGACCAAAACTATATTCAAACTAGCGATCGCCCTATTCCTCTAACTCCCGGTCAAACAGCAACAGCTGAAGTCATTCTTCGACAGCGCCGTCTGATCGATTTTGTGTTAGATCCGTTTATAAAATTGCAAAAAAGCGGATTAAAGCTTTAAAGCAGGAATATTTATCATTTTATCTAGTTTTTATAACTTATTACTTCTTGATTAACTAAGCTCATAGATGTTAGGTTATATACACGATAGACAATTAAGTAATAATACCTAAAAGTTTTATTTATGTCACAATCGATCGCTATCTCTCAGGCACAAATTATTCATCAAATCAAGCTTTCTTGTAAAATGCCTGCGATCGTTGAAGATATAATTTCTCGTCAAATTATCGAACAAACCGCAGAAGAATTAAGTATTTCTGTAGAAACTGAAGAATTACAAAGATCGGCAAATAATTTTCGCATCAAAAATAATTTGCTGGCATCAAAAGATACTCTAGCTTGGCTGCAAAAACACTATCTTTCATTAGATGAGTTTGAAGAATGGCTTTATATTGACATCCTCATCTCCAAATTAGCTAAACATTTGTTTGCCGATCGAGTTGAAGCCTTTTATGTAGAAAATCAACTCAATTATTATAAAGCGATTATCTATGAAGTCGTTTTTGACAACTTAGATTTAGCAATGGAACTTTATTATGCACTACAAGAAAAAGAAATTTTTTTTGCTGAGGTTGCCCGTCAATATATTACCGATGATATCGAATTGCGTCGTTGCGGTGGTTACAAAGGAATTTTAAATCGCGATCGATTCAAACCAGAAATCGCGGCTGCGGTTTTTTCCGTTAATCCACCTCAAGTAGTTAAACCAATAGTAGCTGGTAAACAAGTGCATTTAATTCAAGTAGAAGAAATTATTCGACCTCAGCTTGATGAAGATTTACGTTCTCAAATTCTAGATCGGTTATTTGACGATTGGCTCAAACAAAAGATTGAAGAAATCGACGTGACGCTTTTATAACAGGGAGCAGAAGGCAGAAGGCAGAATTAAGAAGGCTTCAGAGGCAGAGGGGCAGAGAGGCAGAGAGGCAGAGGGGAATGAGGAAAAAAACTTCAGACTTATGACGCAAGACTTTAGACTTTAGACTTTCCCCTACACCCTAGCCCCTAATCCCTAACCCCTAATCCCTAATTTAATAACCAATTCCGTATTGTTGTTGCAAGCTTTTTTGGTCAACGTTTTGAATTAAGGTATTACCAGTCCCGATCGCAGCACCACTATTTACAGCATTTTGTTGGTTAATTTGCAATTGAGGATCGGCATCATTGTAGTAACCATCAAGCCCAAATTGATTTTGAATGTTGGTTTGATCGGTATTTTGAATCACGGTATTACCAGCACCAACTGCAACAGCAGAGTTAGAAGCGTTTTGGCTGTTAACTTGAGTTTGTTGGGCGAAAGCACTCATGGGTACAAGAGTCAAGGCAACGGTAGCGATTAAACCAAAAGATTTGTTGAACATGTTTCTAGATCTCAATTTAAACGAATGAATTTATTTTTTGCTTGTATTTTTAAATACGTTGGCATTAATGTTTTTATGCAGACTGAAATCGAGCAATATAAAAAAATAATTTACAACATAATTTTGAAATGATCGCTACTCAAGATATGGTAAGATTTGCTGCAATTAGAACTAAAGCAATCAAATCCGCCATCAAAGCATGATCTGTTCTTCTGTAGCTTACTTTTCCGTTGCCGCAGACATTCTTGGTGTCGTTGGCATCAGCTTAGTCTTTAAGGCAAGGCTTCTAAATCGCCTAAGTTGTCTGGTTGAATGGCTCTATGATCCTGTCAACTAAATACCATCTATTTTCTTTCAATATCAATAATTCAGAATAAATATGTGGCTTTTTTTCGCGTTAATCAGCCCTCTATTTTGGGCTGCGGTTCACGTACTCGATTTTTATTGCGTCGATAAAGTTTTTGAGAAACCTTGGATGGGTTCAATTACTAGCGCTCTTGCCTCATCGGTGGTTTTTTTAGCTTTTCCATTCATTCAGTCACAATTAGATTGGCATAGCTTGAGATGGGAGTTGGTAGTTTTAGCATTAGCGATCGGGGGGCTGATTCAACTAAGTCAAGCTCTGTATTTTCAAGCTCTTTCTTATAGTGAAGTAGGTATTGTCGCTGCTTATTTAAACTTAACACCAACCTTTCTACCCTTCGCCAGTTTTTTGTTCTTTGGCGAAATACTCCAAGCTCACCACTATGTAGGGATTATCATTCTTACCTTTGCCTCTTTATGTTTCTCGTTGTTAGACACTAACTTTTCGGCACGATGGCTAACTTTATTATTAATGACGACTGTATCTTGCTTAGAAGTGATAGTTTTATTACTAGAAAAGGTACTCTACCAGCGAGAAACTTTTTGGGTCGGCTTTTTGCTAATTACTACAGGCATAATCATTAGCGGCTTGTTGCCATTAGCTATGCCTCAAATTAGACAAACATTTCGCCAAAACCAGAGTCTATTAAGTTCAGTTATCGGTCTTACCTTGGGGATCGAAATTATCAATCTTGTCGCTTTAGGCAGCCGTCAGCGTGCTATTTCTCTTGGTGTTCCTTCAATGGTGTCAGCCATAGGAGCAAGCGTTCCTGCCTATACGTTTGGTTTATCTATCTTGTTATTTTTAATGACCAAACGCTTTGGCGATCCAAAAGCAAAAAAAAGATTGCCGTTCAAGCTTGTGTTAATAGTCGTTATGGTATTAGGCATTAGACTTGTCGCAGTTTAGGCAATGAGAGCAAAAAGCAAAATCGATCGAAACGGTTACAGAAATAAGCGCATAAAAAAAGTAAGAATAATTAGAGATTGAAAATTACCTCATACCTAGCGATGAATGCACCAGCAGTCAAATCTACATCTACCTGGAGTCCTTTAAGTCAGCCTGTTTTTCGCGCACTTTGGATTGCTTCTGCACTTTCGACGATCGGGACTTGGATGCACGACGTAGGTGCAGCCTGGTTGATGACTTCTCTATCCCCGTCTCCCTTGCTAGTTTCCCTGATGCAAGCAGCATCGAGTTTAGCTTTTTTTCTCCTGGCATTACCAGCAGGCGCGATCGCCGATGTGGTCGATCGCCGCAAGATGCTGTTGTTAACTCAAACCTGGATGTCGATCGTTGCTCTTATTTTAGGTATTCTCACTATTGCCAATATCACTACCCCTTGGTTGCTATTGGGACTTACTTTCGCTCTTAGCATCGGCAGTTCCATGAATATGCCAGTCTGGCAAGCCATTACACCAGAATTAGTAGCGAAAACAGAACTACCAGCCGCAGCGACTCTAAGCGGCATTGTCATCAATTTGGCACGCTCGATCGGCCCCGCGATCGCAGGGATGGTTATTGCTGCTGCTGGTACTCCTGGGGCAGTTTTTTTGATTAATGCTGCTTCTTTTGTAGGTGTTATTGCCGTCATCTACAACTGGAAAAGAAAACAACAACATAGCGCCTTACCCGCAGAAAGATTTTTGGGCGCACTTCAAGCTGGCATTCGTTATGCTCGTTATGCGCCCCAACTGCAAACAGTTTTAGTTCGTACTGGTTTCTATATCTTTTTTGCTAGTGCTTTGTTTGCCCTCCTGCCAATTTTAGGCAGAAAAGAATTAGGTTTAGATGCTCTTGGCTACGGGATTATGCTGGGTTTTTGGGGAATAGGTGGGTTATTGGGAGCATTTATTTTACCTAAGATCCGCCAAAAAACGACGACCGATCGCATTGTGGCAGGAGGTTCAGTCTTACTAGGTTCCATGATGTTAATTTTTGCCCATCTCCGCAATTTTTGGGGTGTTTGTGGAGTAATGATTTTAGTGGGTATTGCTTCTTTGAGTGTGATGGTAAGTTTGAATACCTCTGGTCAAACTGCTGTTCCTGCTTGGGTTAGAGCCAGAGCGCTAGCCACGCAAATGTTAGTCTTTCAAGGCTGTATGGCTTTAGGTAGTTTATTGTGGGGTGCGATCGCTCAGCATTCAGGTATTTCCCTATCTCTTACCGCCGCCGCCCTTGGTTTAATCGGTACCATCATTTTATCTAGAGGCTACTGTTTGCACTGCTCGGAGAAATTGGATTTATCTTCCTCTCTACATTGGCAGCATCCCTATAATGCGATCGAACCTCGTCCTAATGATGGCCCTGTTTTAATTGCGATCGAATATCTGATCGATCCTAGCAACACCGATTTGTTTACTCAAGCAATGCAGAAACTGAGTATCATTCGCCGTCGAGATGGTGTCATTCATTGGGGTTTATTTCAAGATCTAGCCGAACCAGGTCGTTTTGTTGAAAATTCGATCGTTGAATCTTGGGCAGAACATCAGCGACAATTTGAACGAGTTACCAATGCAGATCGGGCGATCGAAGATACGGTTCGTTCTTTTCACATTGGTGAGCAACCACCCAAAATCTCAGAAATGATCTATAGTTCTAGGCGCTAGGAAAGTCAGAAGTCAGAAGGCAGGAGGCAGGAGGCAGGAGGTAATAAAAGTCTAAAGTCTGAAGTCTGAAGTCTAAAGTCTAAAGTATTTCTTACTTGCTACTTGCTACTTGCTACTCGCTACTTTTCTCCTCGTCTCCCCTGCTCCTCTGCTCCTCTGCTCCTCTGCTCCCCCTGCTTCCCCTGCTCCCTCTGACTAAGCGGATACTTCAGCTTCTGGTTCAGCTTCTTTAGTAGCAGCAACGATCGAAAATACTAAGTTTTCAGGATCCTCTAAAGCTTTAACGCCTTCTGGTAAGACTAATTCGCGAACGTGCAAATTAGAGCCAGCTTCAAAACTAGAAACATCAATATCAATTGTTTCAGGGATTCGATCTGGAAAGCACGAGATCTTTAATTCTGTAATCATTTGTTCCATTACTCCCCCTAGCTTAACACCAGCAGCAGTACCTACTAAGGTGATAGGAACTACTAGTTCTAAGGTAGAATCTGCTGATACGGAGAAGAAACTCAAATGATAAAGGGTTCTCTTCCAAGGGTGAGTTTGTACTTCTCTAATTAAAGCTTTTCCATTCCAAGAGAGATCGGGAATGGTTAAGTCAACCAGGGTATTGTTAACAGAAGCATTTTTCAACAAAGTAGTCGCTTCTTTAGCACCTAAAACTAAAGAAACAGATTCAGCACCATTGTGTCCGTATAAAGCAGCAGGAATTAAACCATCGCGACGAAGCGCTCTAGGGTTGATTCCTTCTGGTCTTTTTTTGCATTCAACAGTAATTGTCACGATTTTTTCCTCGACTATTGATTAATAGTGAAACCTAAAATTTTTGGTAGAAATTTGCCACCGAAAAATTCTACTCCAAGGTATTATTCTGTCAACTTTCAATTGAGAGACTGCACTTGTTCGTAGTGAACCCTTAAGGGTTCACTACAGACCTATCAAATCAATATTGACAGGCTAGTAGAAATGACAGTTAAAAAATTGAAAGCTCTAAACTGAACTTTCAATCTTTAAGACTAACAAAATCGGTTAGAAAGATGATACAGGTGTACCATCAGCATCTAGTAAAGCGCGTTTGGGACCATGAATGGGATCTTCAACAATAATAGTTTGGTCACGACTTGGACCGACGGAGACGATCGCGATCGACACTTCCATTAATTCGGCAAGAAACTTAAGATAGTCTAACGCTTGTTTGGGTAAATCTTCTAAGCTCTTACATTCTGCTGTCGATTGCTTCCAACCAGGCAGAGTCTTATAAACTGGTTTACAGCGAGCTAATTCTCCAGAACTGCTAGGAAAATGATTGCACTCCTTGCCATCCATTTCATAAGCGACACAGACTTTAAGTTCATCCAACTCATCGAGTACATCTAGCTTAGTAATTGCCAAACAATCCAACCCATTAATGCGAACCGCATAACGACCGATGACAGCATCGAACCAACCACAACGACGACGACGTCCTGTAGTCGTACCGAATTCAGCGCCGCGATCGCCGAGAATGTCACCAATTCCTCCTGTTAATTCAGTGGGAAATGGCCCCTCACCAACGCGAGTAGTATAGGCTTTTGCCACACCAATCACGCGATCGATCATAGTTGGGCCTACTCCAGCACCAACACAAGCTCCTCCCGCGATCGGGTTAGAAGAAGTAACATAAGGGTAAGTACCATGATCCAGATCTAACAGTGTACCCTGAGCGCCTTCAAAGAGAATGTTTTTCTTCTGCTTGACAGCCTCATAAATCGCTAAAGAAGCATCAATGACGAAGGGTCGCAAACTCTCAGCATATTTCATATACTGAACAATGACAATTTCTGGATCTAAAGCAGGTAAATTATAGAGTTTCTCTAAAATTACATTTTTATAGTTAATTGTCCATTCTAGCTGCTCTCGCAAGCGCTCTGGATGCATTAAATCCAAAACTCTGATCCCAGTTCTTTCTGATTTATCGGCATAGGTTGGCCCAATTCCTCTACCCGTAGTTCCAATTTTGTAATCTCCCCGCCGTTCTTCAGCAGCTCGATCGATTAGACGATGATAGGGCATCGTCACATGAGCGGTCTGAGATATCTTTAAATTATCAAAAGAAACATTGAGCGTTTTGAGTTGCTCTATTTCTTGAAGTAAGACTTCTGGGTCGATAACTGTACCAGAACCGATGATACACTCCGTATTGGGATACAATATACCAGAAGGAATCAAATGCAGCTTAAAAGTTTGTCCCTGAACGACAACCGTATGACCTGCATTTACTCCACCTTGAGAACGCACCACAACATCCGCCGACCTACTCAGTAAATCGGTTATTTTTCCTTTTCCTTCGTCGCCCCATTGAGCGCCGATTACAACAACATTAGCCAAGGGTTTATTAAATAGCTAAAGTTTACACAATCCACCATTATCTCGTATGGTGTTAAAAATGTCAAAAATGCTCGTTAGCTATCAGCTATCAGCCGTCAGCCGTCAGCCGTCAACATAATCACTGAAAACTAGTAACTATGCTCTCTCAATGGGACTGTTTCTTAAAAAATCTTGGTGAATGGCAAGGTTCGTTTACTCGCTATTCAATTAATGGCGAAGAATTAGAAGATACACCAAGTATATGTTCTTTTACGGGAAGTAACGATAATAAACATGTGCGTCAAGTTCTTCGCTATCTTCCGGTAGATAAACCAGCCAAAGAATTAGTCATAGATTACACTTATTTGGGTTCGAGCATTCGCTTTTTTGAGAATGGGGCTTTTTCTCAAGGTTCGCTGCAATGGAATCCAGATAGTGAATTTGGTGCAGAATTTGGTTTAATTGAGGGCGATCGCCGTTTGCGAATGGTACAGCTATTTAATTCTGAAGGTAAATTCGATCGCCTGACTTTAATCCGCGAACAAAAAGCAGGTAGTGAAGCACCCGAGCAACCTTTCCTCACTGTCGATCGCTTGTTAGGTGAGTGGAAAGGAGAAGCAACGACTATCTATCCAGACGGGATAACTGAGGTTTTTCCTACTCATTTAAAATTAGAACGTCAAAACAGCGATCGATTGGCATACACAATTACTTTCGGCGTTAATGAATCGCAGCGATCGATTACTTCCTTTGCCACAATTAATGGTTCTTCAATAACTACAGACGCAGACGAAAGTGGTTTACAAAGGCAAATTTTGCTTTTACCCGATGGTGCATCTTGCAACTGTCCTCTAGAAATTCAACGAGATCGACCTTTCTTTTTAGAAACTGGATGGCTATGTCAACCAAATTTACGCTATCGATTGATTCGTAATTATAACGCTAAAGGTGAATGGGTAAATTCAACCTTAGTTAAAGAAGAATTGTATTGATATATAACAAAAGCGATCGAGGCTCGAAAGTCAATTCTAGACTAAAAGTATAAATACTATCTATGTACCAACACAAGTATTTAAAGGTAGGTAAGAGTTATGACTGCCGACATGTTTGATGCTTTGTTCAGTATTTTGGTGGTAACGATCGCTTGTCTGGTTCTCTCTCCACTCTTAGTATGGATTTTGCCTAGAAGAGAGGGTGTAGGGACTAGGGGCTAGGGAATAAGTAGGAAGTAGGGAGTAGGAAGTAGGAAGTAAGTAATGAGTAATGAGTAATGAGTAATAAAACCTTCTGACTTCTGACTTCTGACTTCTGACTTCTGCTCTGAATGTATCTTCTAGAGCCATTCAGTTTCAAAAGAATCTTGACCGTTACCATAAATTAAATCTCCATAGGACTGCCAAAGAGATTTTTCTGTTTGGCTAAGTTTTGGATTTTTTAATACTTTAAGGTTTTCCTCTAATTGAGTTAATGTCTGCGGTGCCGTCAAAGCCAAGTTTACTGCTTGGTGTTGTAGCGCATATCGATAACAATCTGCTGCTGTTGGTATTTGTCCTTGCCAATCTTGATGACCTTTTAGTAACGAACCCCAACGAGTACAAGTAAAAGCTATGACTGGAATTTCAGCACTTTGCGCTGCTGGTAATACATCTTCTTCGGCTTTCCTATGAGCCATATTATAGCGATGCATTAACAGATCGAATCGTCCGTCTTCAATCAGCTTCATCGCTATCGATCGATTGTGAACTGTAACTCCCACATAACGAATCAATCCTTTCTCTTGCCAATTATGAAATTCGTCGAGTATCGCTTGTATCTGAGCTAAATCGTCATTTGGAGAGACATATTCAAGAAAAAAAGCATCGATAACATCAATATTCAAACGTTGACGCACCTTATCTAAATATTTATTTAGTTCCCTATGATTTCTACTTTCGCTGCCAGTTGCTACTAAGATCTCTTCGCGCTTATCTTTTAATAATGGTTTTAGTCCAGACAGTAAACTTTCAAAAGAAAGATTGTAGAAAAAAAAGTAATTTACTCCTGCTGCAAAAGCACTCTCAACGCAGTTGATATCCATTGACCGATCGCCTGCTAAACCGAGAATGCTAACTGGAGAGTTAGAAAGAGTTACTAGTTTCATTAGCTATCCTATCTTCTTCATCTTCATATTTCCAGGTGGTGCGAGGGTAAGTCCGCGACGGGAGGGCTTAACGGGACGTTTATCGACTATAGTTAAATTGCATTGAGAGAAAATGGTAGCTAAGACGATTTTCATCTCGAATTGAGCAAAAGCGTAGCCGATACAGAGACGATTGCCACCGCCAAAGGGTATATATTCGTACGGAGAAAATTGTTTTTCTAAGAATCTGTCTGGATTAAAACGTTTGGGTTCTGGATAGAGATTAGCTTGTTGATGGGTTAAATAAATTGAGGGAATTAAGACTGTACCAGGCTCAAATTGATAGCCCATAATTTCTGTTGGCTGTTTAACAATGCGAGGAAAAGCATTGATAGCAATTGGATAAATTCTCAGGGTTTCTTGGCAAATAGCTGTTAAATAAGGAAGTTTGGTGAGAGCGATCGGATCGTCTATGCTGGCAACTGTGTCTAATTCCTCTAAGAGTTTTTCTCGAACTTCCTGAAGGCGATCGAGCCAATATAAAGACCATGCTAAAGCAGAAGCAGTAGTTTCATGTCCTGCAAATAATAAGGTGAGTAATTGATCTTTTAACTCTGCATCGGTCATTGGTTGACCGTTTTCATCCCTTGCTGATAAAAGTAGAGAAAGAATGTCATCTCGATCGCGATTACCAGTCTCTCGGCGTTCTTGAATCTCGGCAAATAAAAGGCGATCGATCTCTTGTCTGGTTCGCAAAAAACGACCCCAAGGACTCCATTCACCCCAATCCTTTTGTAGCGATCGAAAGAAAATTAAAGTAGAACTCAGAGGCGAACTAATCGACTCTAGCATCGATGATAGTAATCTTTCTAGTTGCTGATAACGTTCTCCAGAATGCAAACCAAAGACAACATTGAGAATAACCCGCAGAGAAATTTCTTGCATTGCTGCGCGGACAGGAATAGGTTTGCCTACTTGCCAGCGATCAATTGCCTCCTGAGTAATTGACTGAATTAATTTGCCATAGGTTTGCATCCGCGCACCGTGAAAAGGAGGCATCAATAATTTTTTTTGTCGTTGATGGCGATCGCCCTCCAGCATCAAGAGAGAATTTTCACCTAATAAAAACTCTAAAATTCTTCCACCAGTAGCAGTTTCAAAAGTTTCTGGAGGTGCAGTAAAAATTTGACGTATTCCTTCTGGATTGGCAATGTAAACCAGTGGCGCACCTTGAGGGGGAATAAAGCTAAAACAATCCCCATAGTTCTGATGATGCCTGTCTAAAATTTCCAGAGGACGAAAAATAAAATTCAGCGATCGCACTAAAGGAAAAGGAAATTTATAGGAACGATTGTGAGGACCGTGAGGTAATTTCATCGTAGTTTTAATGAATAGACTTGGCTCGGAGTCTTACTTTGTCTATCCTAGCGATTTAGTTTAGGGATTAGGGATTAGGGATTAGGGAGCAGGGAAGCAGGGAAGCAGAGGAGCAGAGGAGCAGAGGAGCAGGGGAGCAGGGGAGCAGGGGAGCAGGAGATCGCTGATAACTGATGGCTGATTGCTATGAACCATGAGCCATGAACCATGAGCCATGAGCCATGAACCATGAACCATGAACCATGAACAATACCCAATAAACAGATACACTAAATCTAATAGGTATTTAGCACAGAGAACGAACAAGAATGCAAATTCGAGCGACCGATACATCATATTTAAATTGGAGTGGAGATGCTCTAGCAATTGGTTTATTTGAAGATGCCACGGAAGTCACAGGCGAGTTGGCACAATTAGATGAAAAGTTGGCAGGTACGATCGCCGAACTTATTGCCGAGGCTGAATTTAAGGGTAAAGCTAACAGTACGGCAGCAACTCGCGTTGGTGGTAGTAGTCCAATTCGTAAAATTATGTTGGTTGGATTGGGTAAAGCAGATACTCTTAAATTGGATGGAATCAGGACAGCAGCAGCAGCGATCGCTCGTCTTGCCAAACAGGAGAAGAGTAAAAGCTTGGGTATTAGTTTACCTGTGGTAGATAGCGATCCAGCAGCAACAGCACAGGTAATTACTGAAGGTATACTATTGTCTCTGCATCAAGATAATCGCTTTAAATCCGATCCAGAAGACAAAGGTGCAAAACTAGAAACTGTCGAATTATTAGGATTCACTGGACAAGATGGTGCGGTGACAAGGGGAGAACAAATGACCTCTGGTGTCATTTTAGCTAGAGAATTAGTAGCAGCCCCCGCTAATACAGTTACGCCGATTACTATGGCAGAAACAGCCCAACAACTTGCTAGTGATTATGGTATGGCGATCGAAATTCTTGAACAACAAGAGTGCGAACAATTGGGCATGGGTGCCTTTTTAGGAGTTGCCAAAGCTTCCGAACTTCCTCCTAAATTTATTCATATAACCTATAAACCTGAAGGTACTCCCAAACGCAAAGTAGCGATCGTCGGTAAAAGTCTTACTTTTGATTCTGGTGGTTTGAATCTCAAAGTTTCTGGTAGCGGTATCGAAACCATGAAGATGGATATGGGTGGTGGTGCTGCTACTTTAGGTGCAGCAAAAACGATCGGGCAAATTAAACCAGATGTAGAAGTGCATTTTGTTTGTGCTGCAACAGAAAACATGATTAGCGGACGCGCTATGCATCCAGGTGACATTCTCACTGCTTCTAATGGCAAGACGATCGAAGTTAATAATACTGACGCTGAAGGTCGATTAACTCTAGCAGATGCCTTAGTTTTTGCAGAAAAATTAGGAGTAGACGCGATCGTCGATTTAGCTACTCTGACTGGTGCATGTATTATTGCGCTGGGCGATGATATTGCTGGTTTGTGGAGTACTGACGAGCAATTGGGCAATCAAATCAAAGATGCGGCACAAAAAGCAGGGGAAAAATTCTGGGAAATGCCCATGGAAGAAAAATATTTTGAAGGACTTAAATCCCCGATCGCCGATATGAAAAATACTGGCCCTCGTGGCGGTGGTTCGATTACTGCTGCCCTTTTCCTCAAACAATTCATTCAAGAAACTCCTTGGGCGCATCTTGATATCGCTGGACCAGTTTGGGCAGACAAACAAAATGGCGTTAACAATTCTGGTGCAACTGGTTTTCCTGTTAGAACTCTAGTGAATTGGGTTTTAGCTTAACAGGGGTTTAGGGTTTAGGGGTTAGGGATTAGGGGTGTAAGGGTGTAGGGTGTAGGGGAAGTAATGAGTAATGAGTAATGAGTTAACAGCCGCTATCAAGGTTCCTCGGAGGCTTCGTTTTCTCCGAGGAAGCACTTCCTACAGAGAGGGCAATCCACTTGCGGTTGCCCCTACTTCCTACTTGGCTGTTTTCTCCTGTCTTCTGTTCCCTGTTCCCTGTTCCCTGTTCCCTTTTTTGCAATGAGCCATGAACCATGAACTATGAACCTTACGAAGTATGGTTTGCAATTTTTACAGCCATAACTTAGTATGAGACTAAGTATCGTTAACATGGCAGAATCGTGGAACTTTTTCAAAAACGCCAATGCCAATCAGCTTGGAGCTTAGAAGTCGATCGCTATATTCATAGCGGAAAAGCCGTAGTCTTGTTAAACTGGCTCAAAAGTTTGACTTGGAAGTATAGTCAAACACCCAGAATACCTGGTCAGTGTCCCCCATAAAATTTAACAAGCAAGCTCTTTAACTCAGCCTCTACAATTTACCCTGAGTTGTTTTAACGTGAGCTTGTTTTGATCGGTTCATATTGGACAGTGTTCTGTTGTTGTTTGTCCAGTATGTCTCTCCTCGATACTAATTAGGAGAGTAATCTAAATTTTTCTACTAGATTCTAATAGCGTAAATCGATCGAAAATTTTTCTCGCAGCGACAAAAGAGAGATATTTTTGATTTCTTTCAGAATCAATAATCTATTTAGCTTAATTTGGTTGCTAATTGAAGATCGTGGTTTTCCAAAAGAAACATTTGGATTGGATCGCTGACAATAAAAAATGAGTTCGATTTTTTCAATTATTTAAATTCAATTTAATTAAAAATTTATGAATGCTAAATCAGAGCAAAATAATTTAACTGTCCAAGCTATTTACGCAGGGTTAAGAAGTTACCAGGTGAATGGAGCGGATTACAGTCCAGAGGGACAAATTCTCGAAGTATCAATTCAAGAGTCAAAATGCTGGATGCTAGATCCCAAAAAGTTATACTCTCATATTGCTCTAAGAGAATGTTTAATTGCAGGCATTCTTTGCAATGACTCTAGTTTGGAAAAAAAACAAGGAGAGTGGACTGTCATTGGCGATCCGATCGAAGGTGCATCGATCGCAGCAGCAAGAAAAGCCAGATTATCTCAGTCTAATCTCAACAAATTAATGCCTAAATTAGATGCCATCCCTTTTGAGTCGAAATTTGAATATATGGCAAGTTTGCATGTCAATGTCGATGACAAAACAATCTACCTGAAAGGTTCACTAGAAGCAGTGTTGTCTCGCTCTGGGCAAATGATAGATGCTAGTGGTAATATCGTTGCTCTAGATGCCAAAATAATAGTATCGGCAGCAGAGTCTATGATCGAAGAGGGTTTGCTGGTTATTGCCTTTGCCAAAAAGCTAGTCTCGAAAGAAAAAGTGTCCCTCAAACGTACCGATCTCAGAAGAGGGTTTATTTTCTTAGGATTACAAGGTATTAATCAGATCGTCTAACTCAGCATAATCGGGTAAAGTCGTGTCAATCTGTTTACCATCGCGTAAGATAGTTCGATCGCGCTGCGATCGCGATAGTAATTCACTAAAATATCTAGCTTTAAAAATCATCAAATCTGCTCCTAATCCTACTCTAATCCTACCTAAATCAGGCAATCCCATTAAATCTGCTGCCGTTTTAGTTACAGAATTAATCCAGTTTCCGTAAGGTGTATCTAAATGAGCAATTCTCACTGCTTGCTCGAATACTTCCAAAACATCAAGATCGCCAAAACCATAAAAAGGATCGCGACAATTATCGCTAGCAAAAGCAACGGGAATTCCTCGATTTTTTAATTCGTGTATCCTAGTCACTCCACGCCAAAAAGGTGTTAGCGAAGACTTTCGATCCTGTAAATAAAGATTGCACATAGGTAAGCTGACTACACCGATTCCAGCTTCTTTGACTAGTGCTAAAGTCTCTGCAACTATATCCTCTGATTGTACGGCTAAACTACAACAATGACCGCAAATTATCTGTTTGTCAAACTGATGACGAATAGCAGTTTCTGCTATTTTTCGCAGACAATTCGAGTTAGGATCGCCATTTTCATCGGCATGAAAATCTAAATTTAAACCTCTGCTTTTGGCAAGGGAAAAAACTGTATCTAGTTGCCTATCCAAGTCTGGATTTAGGTAAGCAACACCCCCCAGAATACCACCTACTTCTACAATTTTATCAGCAAGGGCGACACCTGCATCGGTTTGATAATAATCGAGACTGACTAAACTGACAGCTTGAAGTGTAATTCGCTCTGACCATTGTTTTTGTAAGCTTTTGAAAACTCCCAAACTAATCTCTGCCTGTGCGCCAAAAGCATCGATATGGGTTCTCATCGCTTTTGTGCCATGAGCATAGCTGCATTTAATCCCAAATTCCATGCGGCGATAGACATCTTCAGCTTGCCAATATGTTTGGGAGTCAGCGATCGCGTTATTTAAAGCACTCTCAAACGTTCCATCTGGATTGGGCGTTCTTTCCCAAATATGACCTTTATCGAGATGAGTGTGGAGATCGATAAAACAAGGCATTACAATTCGCTTGTGAAGATCGATACTTGGTTGATTAGCTGTGCTGCTACTCACTGGAACAATGTTATTAATTATCCCTGCTCTTATTTCTAAATTGACTAGAACTAAACCTTCCTTGGTGCGATCGAGGGAATTAAGACCTTCTAATTCTAATAAAGAAATTGGTACACTAGCATTGTTCAACCAATAGCAATCTAAATCGTCGATCTTTTGCTGTTCATTTTTCATTGTTCATGGTTCATTGTTCATGGTTCATTGTTCATTGCTGATAAACTAATAGGAATTTTTCACGAATTATTTAGGATTGCTATATAGATAATGGCTATTAAGAATCAACAGTTATTATATTGTTCTTTGTGCTTAAATTTCATCTTATTACTGTTGTTTTTGACTTTATTTCTAGAACGAGATTTTAGAAAAGCAATCCAAGCTAAAACAATTAAAGCAATTGGTAAAGAGCAACAAACCTCGAAAAATAAACGTCCTCGTCTACAAAGAGTTGGTTACTATCAAGCAAGAAAAGCTATGTTTGCAGGTTTACCCGATTCCAAATCAGAAATTGTTTTCCTAGGTGACAGTTTAACCGACCAAGGAGAATGGGCAGAACTTTTTAAAAATGGTGACATCATTAATCGAGGTATTTCTGGTGATACTACTACTGGTATAATCGAGCGACTCGATGAAATTATTCGATCGCAGCCAGACAAAATCTTTTTAATGATTGGTATTAACGACCTCTGGAACGAGCAGAAAACTGTACCTGAAATAGTTAGTAACTATCAAAAAATTTTAGAAAAAATTGCCCAAAAATCTCCTCAAACTCAAATATTTATGCAAAGTATTTTACCTATTAATCAAAAATCTTATCAAATTGCAATTAATAATCAAGATATCGTCAAAGTTAATCAACAATTATCAAAATTAGCAAAGCAGTTGTCATACAATTATCTAAATTTGCACGATAGTTTTTTAGATAACAACGGTCAATTAGATGTTCAATATACAATGGACGGCGTACATTTAAACGATCGAGCTTACTTACTCTGGAAGAAGATTGTCGAACCGTATGTTAGGGAGTAGGGATTAGGGTGTAGGGGAAAGTAGGAAGTAGCAAGTAGGAAGTAGCAAGCAAAAAAAACTTTAGACTTATGTACGGACGTTCCATGGAACGTCCGTACGACTTTAGACTTTTTTTACTTCTGCCTTCTGCCTTCTGCCTTCGTACTTCTGCTGCCTGCTGCCTGCTCCCTACTCCCTTTTTTTATGAACCATGAACCATGAAAGTTACCAAGAATATATAGTTCAAACGGCTAAGTTACTAGATCTATCGATCGCTCCAGAATATTTTGATGGTGTAGTTAATAACTTCGCTACAATTGTCAGAATAGCCGCCTTAGTTACAGAATTTCCTCTCTCGGAAGAAATAGAATCAGCCTCGGTGTTTGAACCATGAACAAGCTAATGGATGCAACGGCAATTGCTGCGGCAATTCGCTGTAGTGAAACTACTGCTAGGGCTAGTGTAGAACATAGTTTACAACAGATAGCAGAGCGCGATCGCCAACTTAACTGCTTTACGCAAATTTTTGATAACCAAGCAATAGCACAAGCAAATCTGATTGATACAGAAAAGAGTTCGGGGATTTTGGCTGGTGTTCCTTTTGCCGTCAAAAATCTTTTCGATGTCGAAGGTGTAACTACCCTGGCAGGATCGAAAATTAATCGAGACAACTTACCTGCTATGATTGATTCTACCGCAATCACCAGATTGAGACAAGCGGGCGCAATCTTGTTAGGAACGTTAAATATGGACGAATATGCCTATGGTTTCGTCACGGAAAATAGTCACTACGGAGCAACTCATAATCCCCACGATCTAACTCGCTCTGCTGGTGGTTCTTCTGGTGGTTCAGCAGCAGCAGTTGCAGCAGGATTAGTACCGATTAGCTTGGGTTCGGATACTAATGGATCTGTGCGCATTCCTGCGGCATTGTGTGGAATTTATGGTTTTATCGCTACTTACGGTCGTCTTTCCCGTGCGGGAGCCTTTTTATTCGCCGCTAGTTTAGATCGCATTGGTATTTTCGCGCGATCGCTAAGAGATATTGTTACAGTTTACGATCTCCTGCAAGGAAAAGACTCACGGGACCCCATTTGCACAAAAATTGACCCCCAACCCTGTCGAGCAGAATTAGATAAAGAAATCGAAGGGTTGCGGATTGGGGTAGCGGAGGGCTATTTTAGACAAGGAGCAGAATCAGAAGCTCTCGAAGCAGTCGAGTTAGTAGCGAAAACTTTAGGAGTGCAAACAAAGATCGATATACCAGAAAGCGATCGGGCTAGAGCAGCAGCCTATATAATTACAGCAGTTGAAGGAGCTAATTTACACTTAGCCAACTTGCGATCGCGTCCAGAAGATTTCGATCCTGCTACCAGGGATCGCTTTTTAGCTGGCGCTTTAATCCCTGGAACTTGGTATCTTCAAGCACAGAGATTTAGACGTTGGTATCGCGATCGGCTAGGTGAAATATTTCAAAGTTTAGATATTATCATTGCACCGACAACCCCTTGCGTTGCGCCGTCGCTCGGACAAGAAAAAATTACTATTGGAGGAGAAGAAATATTGGTACGTCCCAATTTAGGAAGATTTACTCAACCGATTTCTTTTATTGGTTTGCCTGTATTATCATTTCCGATTCAGTTACCAAATAAGTTACCTTTAGGAGTGCAAATAATTGCGGCTCCGTACCATGAATTATCAGTTTTTAGGGTTGCTGCCTTTCTAGAAAGACAACTGCGCTAGGCAATTAATAATGGTGGAGATGGAACGAGATGATGATTTCTGGACTTTACATTTATCCGATCAAATCCTGTCAAGGAATTCAACTACAACAAGCTGAGGTAATCGCCAAAGGATTTACTTGGGATCGAGAATTTATGTTAGTCGATCGCAAAGGTAGATTTCTGACGCAAAGACAATATCCTGAATTTGCCAAAATTAAGGTACAAATATCGGGAAACACCATTTTTCTTGCTACCGAAGATAATTCGATCGAGCCATTTTCTTGGCAACCCAGTTTGATGGGAAAAGAAATTGAAGTAGAAATTTGGGGCGACCTTACCATTGCTATCGATCAAGGAAATGCGGTAGCAGAATGGTTTCACCGTGCTTTAAACCTCCAGCCACACCTGCAATGTCGTCTAGTTAGACAATCTTCTCTCTACGTTCGAGAAACAAATAGAAAAGGGATTCTTACCCCCAGAGAAATAGTCAGTTTTGCTGATAGCGCTCCTTTTTTAATGACAGCCACCGCTTCTTTAGCCGAATTAAATCAAAGAATCGAAGAAATCTACCCCAGACAAAGACAACAAGTACCAATGAGCCGTTTTCGTCCCAATATTGTTATCGATACCGATGAACCTTTTGTCGAAGGAAGTTGGAAGTTAATTAAACTTGGAGAAGTAGTCTTCGATTTAGTCAAACCTTGCAGTCATTGCATCATGACAACGATCGATCAGACTACTGGGGAAAAAAATATTTATAGAGAACCTTTAAGAACTTTAGGCACTTTCCGACAATTCGGCGAGCAAGGAGTTATGTTTGGTGAAAATATGACACCTCAGAAGACAGGCACAATTAGAGTCGGCGATCGCCTACAAGTTTTGGAAGCCCGAGAGAGAGAAAGGGTATTCGTACCAGTTTACTATTAAGCTGACACCCATTTAATTTACTGGTTGAGTGCCGTCCTTCTGACTTCTGTACGGGCGGCGCTTTTTATTCGGAGGAAACCTTACGTCCCTTTCGTGGCGAAGTAAATTCGCCACACGGGACTTCCGAATCCGCGCCTTGCGAATGGCAAGAAAGCCCCTACCTGCTTTCTGCCCTCTGCCTTCTGCCTTCTACTGCTTGGCAAAACTAACCTTGATTTGAATATCCTTTTGTTTTTGCAAGGCTAGCCTCAGATTATACCGAACATCTTCCCAATCTGCATTGAGAGCGATCGCCTGGTGATAATATTCAATAGCAAGCTCTAAATCACCTTTGTCTTGATAACTATTGCCCAAATCGTTGTTAAGTACCGCATAATGGACTTGTTGTTCTGGGGAGAGCTTTCCTTGAGCGTGCAGCAAGTTGGCTAAACGAACGTCTGCTTCAAGATAGTCAGGCTTAAATTTTAAAGCTTGTTGATAACAAGCACTCGCTTCTGACCAATTGCTATTGTTTTGTTTTTCTAGTGCTAATCCCAGATTATAATGAGCATCTGCCCACTCTACATTTAGAGCGATCGCCTGGTGATAATATTCAATAGCAAGCTTTAAATCACCTTTGTCTTGATAACTATTGCCCAAATCGTTGTTAAGTACCGCATAATGGACTTGTTGTTCTGGGGAGAGCTTTCCTTGAGCGTGCAGCAAGTTGGCTAAACGAACGTCTGCTTCAAGATAGTCAGGCTTAAATTTTAAAGCTTGTTGATAACAAGCACTCGCTTCTGACCAATTGCTATTGTTTTGTTTTTCTAGTGCTAATCCCAGATTATAATGAGCATCTGCCCACTCTGCATTGAGAACGATCGCATAGCGATAGTATTCAATGGCAACCTTTAGATCGCTTGCTTGCATCCGTTTATTGCCCAAATCGTTGTTGAGTGTTGCATAATGAATTTGTTGTTCTGGAGATAGCTTCCCTTGAGCGTGAAGCGCGTTAGCCAAAATAACATCTGCTTCAATCGAATCAGGTTGAAGTTCGTGAGCCTTTTGATAACATGCGATCGCCTCCTCCCATTTACCCTGCTGTTGAAGAGTGTAGCCAAGATTGTGGTAGATTGCTGATGAAATATATGATGATTCAGGTTCCAGATTTAAAGCCTGTTGATAAGCTTTTTCTGCATCCGACAACTGACCTTGAGTGTAATGTAAATTTCCTAAGCTAAACCAAGCTTTGATATCGTTCGGTTGGACTTGAAGAAGGCTTCTGAGCAAATTTTCAGCAGTCTGATACTCTCCTTTTATTTGCTGAATCGTACCCAAACTATAAAGTACTTCTGGGTGTTTGGGTTGTACTTTGAGAATCTGACTGTATCCTTTCTCAGCCTCAATAAGGCGGTTAGCTCGATGATAATGTTTAGATATCTGGACTGCTAGGGGAAGAGTTCTTACGTCTATTTTTCTGTCTCGATTAATCCAGTTCTGACGTTCGACGATCGAGTTTTGAAGATAACGCTCTTTAGCTCCAAAAGAATACTTATACGCTTCATTCCCCACTAGAAAATCGTATATTTTAAATCCATTTTTAATAGCAGATTGGATAGCATAGGCATGAAGAACAAAGCCAGGTGGCAGATCTTTAAAGCTTTCATCTCGACCTCCAACAAAAAATAAGATAGATTTTTTACTAAAATCAATTAAGTTTGCTATTGCTCCTAGAGGCTTGTCTTCTTTCCATAAAACAAGTAAAGATAAACAATTGTTCTCAAAACAATGGTATAACTCAAACCTCATAGCGCGCACTATTGCTTGGCACTGTTCTGCGCTTTTTCTGCCCTCCCAATTAGCCTGCCATAGTTGGATCAGTATTTCAATATGACGATCCAGATTGTCTGCATTAACTTCAGTAATACGAAACTCGTTAGAGTCTTCAATTTTTCTCAAAAAACGTCTAATTTTTTGTCGGGTATTTGAGCTTAAAACCTGTTGCAGATAATCATTCCAATTATCGGGCAAAACAAGATAAGGAATAATATGATTGTCAATATTATCCAAAGGATTTTTAAACTGATGTTGGTCGAGTTGCTGTATATGAAAATTTTCTTGAGCGAAACTTTTTAAAAATAAATTTATTCTCGTATTAGTTGTTTGAATATGTTTTAGTTCAAAGATAGACCAAGTTTCCTGCTGTTGAATGTATTGAGCCAAGGCAAAGACTGTTTCTTCTTCATATTCTGGTAGGCAAATTAATCCTGGATGATCTGCATCTGTCACTCCTACCAGCGAAAGTTGATTATAAAAATCACCTGGATTATGTTCGTTTAATTCAATTATCAGAGGAAAAAATCCAACATAATCTGAAGCATCACTACTCAATTTAACAGCTAGTATAAACCACGGAATTTTATACTCACTGTGTTTTTTCAGTTTTGCCAAGATCCAAATCCAAGATATGAAGAACTGAGCTTGGGGATCGGCATTGTAAATATACTCCCAGTCGCTTCTTATTGCCTGAAAAGTTTGAAGATTATCGATTATTTGGATGTTCATATTTCTCATAATTAAGACTAACTAATAGCAACACTAAATAAGACTACACAGATAATCTCCTTGCCAAACAAGGATTTCACGTCTAGATTTTGCAAAACTTACATTTAGTTGGTTTCAGTAGCTACTATTACCGTCTCTCATATTGAATTGTAGACAACCAAGGAGAAATCAGCGTTGCCATTTTGGCAGTAAAATTATCTCCCTTCGGGAGAGGGAACTCTTAACAGGCAAAAGCAAGATTTTAAGGCAAACCAAAAAAGCGATCGCGATCAAATTAAAAACTAGCAAAAAACTCTAATCTCTTCTGGAAGAATTTAATTTCATAATCAAATAAATTAAAGTAGCGATCGAAGCTAAGGCATTGACAAAATAAGTATAAGCCGCCCAGGTTAAAGCATCCTTGGCTCTTTTGTGTTGCTGTCCTTGGGTAATTCCTGCGCTATCTAACCAAACTAAAGCTCTTCTACTAGCATCTACTTCCACAGGTAAAGTTAAAATTGCAAACATGGTGACTACTCCCTGACACAAAATATAGAGTAGTAAAAAAGTATTACCCAATCTCGGCGCATAAACAGCGCCAAAAGCAAAAGCCATCGTTAGAAAACTCATTAATTGAGAACTAATATTCACCACTGGAACCATATTGCTTCTAAACTGTAACCAGGGATAAGCAGTAGCGTGCTGAATGGCGTGTCCGCATTCGTGAGCAGCAACCGCAGCCGCAGCAGTATGTTGACCGCTATAAACATCATTACTGAGATTCACGGTTCTATTCTGAGGATTGTAATGATCGCTCAAAATTCCACCCACACTGGTAACTTGAACATTATTAATTCCGTTATCTCTGAGCATCTTTTCGGCGACATCCCTACCACTAAAACCGCTTTCAAGAGGATCTGAGGAATATTGCTGGAACTTTGATTTCAACATGAAACTGACCAACATGCCAATGCCAGCAAAAGCTATACCAATTAAGATCAAAATCGGATCGTACATATTTTTTGTTTTATCTTCGAGATTGTTTATCTTAGACTTTAGACTTTAAGAACCTTCTGCCTCCTGCCTTCTGCCTTCTGTCTTTTCTCCACCTACAAATTAGATGTTGACCAGCTTAACTCTTCACCCTAACCCGATGTTAGAAGGGCAATTCTAGCGTGAATCCCAGAAGTACAGTCTCACCAGATAGCTGAGTCGGAAATGATACAATTTCGACGGGTTGGTTCAACCGATAGATTTCCACTCGCTCCTGTTGGGGGTCAAGCAACCAACCAAGGCGCAAACCACTGTTGAGGTATTCCTGCATTTTTTCCTGAAGAACTTTCAGAGAATCAGTGCGAGAGCGAAGTTCGATCGCAAAGTCTGGACACAGGGGTGGAAACTTCTCCTGTTCTTCTGGTGTGAGAGCTTCCCATCGTTCCCTTTTTACCCAGGCAACATCGGGCGATCGATCTCCACCGTTGGGGAGACGAAAAATGGTAGAGGAGCTAAATACATACCCAAGTTCAGTGGATTCGTTCCATGTCCAAACTCTACTAATCAAAGCCGCCTCACGATTTCCACTCACTCCTCCTACAGGTGGCATGATTATCAGTTCTCCTTTGACAGTGCGTTCAAATTGGCGTTCGGGGTTGGCAAGGCAGAGGCGATAAAATTGTTCGTCAGTTAATTCGACACTATTAAGGTTGAGAACTGTATATGTCATGCGATCGACCTCCTTTTTTGCAGATTATTCTAACAAGCAAAGCCATTTGACGTACTCTCATCCTAAATCGAAGATTTGGAACGACTATCCTGCGCGAATATTGATGGCAAGACAAAACAAAATTTTAAATACCGTAGAAAAAACTAGCGAAAAAAAAGAATTATTCGAGATCGCTATTCAATCTAGATCTTAATCCGATCGCAATAAAGTGATACTCTTAAAGATGGCAAAATTTTAGAATAAATTTACATTTAATAGCTAACCACCAAGTAGACATAAAGCATGGTAGCCACAACAAATAAAACAAACATTGGTAAGATTACTCAGATCATCGGTCCCGTCGTCGATGCTGAGTTCCCTAGCGGCAAAATGCCTCGCATTTATAATGCTCTAACCATTGAAGGCAAAAACCCCGCAGGACAAGATATTTCCGTTACCTGTGAAGTCCAACAGCTACTTGGTGATAACCAAGTTCGTGCTGTTGCGATGAGTGCAACAGATGGTCTGGTCAGAGGTATGGATATCGTTGATACTGGCGCTGCTATCAGCGTTCCCGTTGGTAAAGCTACCCTCGGTCGTATCTTTAACGTGTTGGGTAAACCAGTAGACAACAAAGGTGATGTTCCTGCTACTGAAACTTCTCCCATCCACCGTCCCGCTCCCAAACTAACCGACCTAGAAACTAAACCCAAAGTTTTTGAAACTGGGATTAAGGTTGTAGACTTGTTGACTCCCTATCGTCAGGGTGGAAAAATTGGTCTGTTTGGTGGTGCTGGTGTTGGTAAAACCGTAATCATGATGGAGTTGATTAACAACATCGCGATTCAACACGGCGGGGTGTCGGTGTTCGGAGGTGTAGGGGAACGTACTCGTGAGGGGAACGACCTTTACAATGAAATGATCGAATCTGGAGTAATTAACCCAGATAACCCAAGCGAATCGAAAATTGCTTTGGTTTACGGTCAGATGAACGAACCACCAGGAGCTAGAATGCGTGTTGGTCTGTCTGCTTTGACCATGGCTGAATACTTCCGTGATGTTAACAAGCAAGACGTATTGTTGTTCATTGACAATATTTTCCGTTTCGTACAAGCTGGTTCTGAAGTATCCGCGCTACTAGGTCGTATGCCTTCTGCGGTAGGATATCAGCCTACTCTCGGTACTGACGTGGGTGACTTGCAAGAGCGTATTACCTCGACTAAAGAAGGTTCGATTACTTCTATTCAAGCAGTATACGTACCTGCGGATGACTTGACCGACCCCGCACCTGCTACCACCTTCGCTCACTTAGACGGAACCACCGTATTGTCTCGTGGTTTAGCTGCTAAAGGGATTTATCCTGCGGTAGATCCATTGGATTCCACCAGCACCATGTTACAACCTGGTATTGTGGGTGAAGACCACTACAATACTGCTCGTGCTGTACAATCTACTTTACAGCGTTACAAAGAGTTACAAGACATTATCGCTATTCTTGGTTTAGACGAATTGTCTGAAGAAGACCGTCTCGTGGTCGATCGCGCTCGTAAGATCGAACGTTTCTTGTCTCAGCCTTTCTTCGTTGCAGAAGTATTTACTGGTTCTCCTGGTAAATATGTATCCCTCGAAGACACTATCAAAGGCTTCAAAATGATTCTTTCTGGCGAACTAGATGACTTACCAGAACAAGCTTTCTACCTTGTCGGTGACATCGAAGAAGCAAAAGCAAAAGCCGAAAAACTGAAAAAAGGCTAATTGGGATTAGTTATTGGTTATTGGTTATTGGTTATTTGTAAATACTAAACAAAAGATCGATAACTAATAACAAACAACAATCAACAATCAACAATCAACAATCAACTAAGTTAATGTCTCTAACTTTACGTGTAATTACTCCAGACAAAACTGTCTGGGATCAGAAGGTAGAAGAAATTGTTTTACCTAGCACTACTGGACAATTAGGTATTCTTACTGGTCACGCTCCTTTGTTAAGTGCATTGGATATTGGTGTGATGAGAGTTCGTCCTGGTAAGGAATGGAAAGCGATCGCTATTTTTGGTGGCTTCGCTGAAGTCGAAAACAACGAGGTTAAAGTTCTCGTTAATGGTGCGGAATTGGGTGAGGCGATCGATAAAGAAGCTGCTCGTTCTGAGTTTAGCGAAGCGCAAAATCGTATCGCCCAAACTCAGTCTGGCGATCGCCAGCAGCAAATCCAAGCTAACCGCGAGTTGAAGCGTGCTAGAGCGCGTTTTCAAGCAGCAGGCGGCATGGTTTCTCTGTAGGCTTCGATTGGTCACAAAAAATGAGGGCAGGTTTTAACAATCTGCCCTTTTTATCTGAATGTCGGGCAGAATACCCCATCCTTCTACAAGGTGGGGATGAATGACCGACCAAAGTATAAACCGACCGAAGGGAGTCTATATATAATTTAACTTTTTTACACAAAATAGATAAACTTTGCTAGAGTACTCTTAAGAAGGTACTAGGCATGGGTAATAAAGCGTATAAATTCAGGTTGTATCCAAATCAAGAGCAAGAACAATTCTTAGCTAAATGCTTTGGTTGTTCAAGATTCATTTACAACTATTTTTTGCGTTTAACTACCGATGTTTACGCTGATTGTAAAAAGAGTTTACGTTATCAAGAATGGTCTAAATTATTAACTTCTTTAAAAAAAGAATTTGAGTGGCTAAAAGAAGTTAATTCTCAAGCTTTGCAGCAAACACTTAAAGATTTAGAAACAGCTTATGTTAGATTTTTTAAAGGTTTAGCTAAATTTCCTAGATTTAAAAAGAAATCTAACAAGCAATCTTTTCGAGTTCCTCAACATTTCTCGATTACTGAACAAGGTAAATTGCAATTACCAAAAATGACTCCTATAAAAATGGTAATTCATCGGGAAATAGAAGGAGGAATTAAAAATGTAACTATCAGTAAAGCTCCATCAGGCAAATATTATGCTTCAATTGTTACTGAATTAGAAATCCCAAAAGCTCCTTTGAATGGTGAAAAGATTGGAATGGATCTAGGACTTAAAGATTTTTGTATTACCAATAAACCTGAAAAGTTTGAGAATCCCCGTTATTTTCAGCGTTCATTAAGACGGTTAAAAATTAGGCAAAGGAGGCTAAGTCGTAAAGTAAAAGGCTCTAGCAACAGGAACAAAGCTAGAGTTAAAGTAGCTAAAATTCATGAACAGGTCGCTAATCAACGATTGGACTATCAACACAAAATAAGTCTTAAGCTAACTAACGAAAACCAAGTGATTAGTTGTGAAGACTTAAATATCAAAGGGATGGTCAAAAATCGAAAATTAGCCAAGCAAATCAGCAATGTAGCATGGGGACAATTTTTAACTCTTTTAGAGTATAAAGCGGATATTTATGGGTGTGAAATTAAACGAGTTGATAGATTTTTTCCTAGTTCTAAAAGATGCTCTAACTGTGGGTATATCAAAGAAGATTTGACCTTAAAAGATAGAGAATGGACTTGTCCAGAATGCTATGTGCATCACGACAGAGATATTAACGCTTGTCATAATTTGCTACAGTTTTCTGACCTAAAAATAGGGTGGGAAGCACCCAAATCTACGCCTAAAGAGACGGTTGAAATACCTTGTATCAAGACGGTTACGCCTTGAGCTTAGGAAGCCCCACCCTCAACGTAGTAGGGTGGGGTACTTCACATTCTTTTGCTATAGCTAAAAAAATTAGCCAACTAGCTAATTTTAAAATTTTCTGCCTAATTAGTTCCAGTAAACACCACTTGTGGAAACTTGCCTTGAGCTTCCATCATTGAAGTAGTTTTGCCATGCTCTTGCCAGTAGTTGATTACTTCTGTAGCTTGATTAAGAACTTCAATACGTTCGGTTTCTTCAATCCAATGCTTTGCTTCTAGTTCGTCTTTTAACTGTTGCCAAGCATCGTTACGTGGCCAGAAGAAATAGGCGGTTAAAGGACTAGTACCTTTACCAACGACTTGATCTACAGCGATCGCCACGTCTTTGTCTAACCAAAGAACCTTTAAAATAAACCTCGGATCCAATTACACCTCCAACAGCATTACTAAGCTGTTTTTACACAATTTATCATTGTATATTTTACCTTATAGAGTTAACAGTTATTTATGCTACCAAAAACCTTAACAGCGATCGTTGTTTTCGATATCGACGGCGTAATTAGAGATGTATCTGGTTCTTATCGTAGAGCGATCGCGGATACTGTAGAACATTTTACTCAAGGCTTGTGGCGACCGACGATGGTAGATATCGATCGCCTGAAATCTGAAGGCATTTGGAATAACGATTGGGAAGCTTCTCAAGAATTAATTTATCGCTATTTTGAATTGCAAGGAAAACAACGCTCGGCGATCGCTCTTAACTACTCAGAAATTGTCCATTTTTTTCAAGCTCGCTATCGAGGCACAGATCCAATTAATTGGAATGGTTACATCACCACAGAACCAATTTTAATCCAAACCGAATATACAGAATTACTCGATACTCATCAAATCGGTTGGGGATTTTTTAGCGGTGCAACTAGAGGTTCGGCTGAGTATATTTTAAAACAACGTCTTGGTTTGCAAAATCCCGTACTAGTAGCGATGGAAGATGCACCAGGTAAGCCAGATCCGACAGGTTTAATTGCAGCAATCAAGCAAATTGAATTTAATCATAATTCAATTCCTGTTCTTTATGTAGGCGACACAGTAGCAGATATGTATACTATCGTTACAGCCAGAGAAATACAACCAGAAAGAAGTTGGATTGGTGTAGGAGTTTTACCACCTCACGTCCAATCCGATCCTGAATTCAGCGAAGCATACACTACTAAGCTAAAACAAGCTGGTGCAGCGATCGTCTATAGTAACGTGCAGCAACTAACACCATCCCAAATTGAACAGCTACTAAGTAGGGGCTAGGAAATAGGGAATCGGGATTGCCTTCTTTTGACAGCAAGATTTTGATAATTGAGCAAAATTTAGAAAGATTTTCAGCACCAGTTTATTTTACCTTGAAAAAAAGATTGGAAGTTGATAGCAGGAAAACAATCATGGCGCAATTACCAAATATCGATCACGATCGCTCTCTATCTAGTCAAATCATTGAGATCGACTCAGAACTTAGAAATGAAGCAGTCGAACTGATTAGTCTTGCTTTTGAGAATTATCCAGTTCCACGCTACTATTTCTCAGACTCAGAAGATAATTATCTCCAACAATTAAGAAACTTGTTCGGAATCTGCTACGATTGGCGACAAGCGTTGGGCTGGACAATCAAAGGAGTCGTCAATGAGGAGCGACTGGTTGCTGTTGCTTGTATTAGTGAGCCTGAAGCAGAAGAAGACCAAAACTCGATCGCAGATGCTCATCAGGTGATGCTAGCGTCCCTCGGAGAGGATGCTGTCAGTCGAATCGAAAAGTACGAACAGGTTAAAACTCAACATTTACCCAAGCAACCTCATTTTTATTTGAATGTACTCGGCGTACATCCGAATGCTCAAGGTAAAGGGTACGGTAGAGTTTTGCTCGATTGGTTACACCAGCGATCGCAACTTCATCCCACCTCAAGCGGTGTAGGTTTGGATACTCAAAATTCCACCAATGTTTCTATTTACAAGCGTTTTGGCTACTACGTGACCGCTACCGCCCAGTTAGAGAATAATTTACCAATTTGGTGCATGTTCCAAAATAATTCAAATCGATAAGTAGGGGCAATCCCTTGTGGTTGTCCTGGTTGGGGTGTGGGGTGTAGGGGAATCCCTTGTGGTTGCTTACAGGTTCTCCAAAACTATTTTCGGAATTAATAATCGATCTAAGCTAGATATCTCACCAATACCTAACAAATTATTTTCTTTACTTTTAACTCTCACTAAATCACCTGTCTCTCGATCTGCTTCTATTTCTTCTGGCGATATTTCTAAACGCTGTCCTTGACACCAACGCCGAGCATCTAGATCTTGGAGAGTAATAACTTGTAAATGCTCTAAGGCTCGATCGGGCGGAATGAGAGTAAAAGTATCTTGTTCTAATTGGGATTGTAATTCTTCTAGAGTAATACTATCTGTAAGCTTCATTCCACAACTTTGAGTACGAATTAAATGAGCCAGAGTCCCGCCAATACCTAACTTATCTCCTAGATCGCGAGCGATCGCGCGGATATACGTACCGCCTCCACAGGCGATCGCGACTTCTAATTCGGGAAATTCTGCTTCAGCAAAGCTTAAAATTTTAATCTTACTTATTTCTACCGTTCTCACTGGTACTTCTACGTCCTTACCAGCTCTAGCTAACTCATACAACTTTTTGCCATCTTTTTTAATAGCACTGTAGGCGGGTGGAATTTGCTCGATCGCACCGATAAAATGATTGAGAAGAGGTTCGATATCTTCTAAACTTATATTCAATACCGACTTGGTTGCAATTACTTCTCCTTCCAAATCATCAGTAGTCGTTTTCACTCCCAAACGAATTTTGGCGCGATAAGCTTTAGTTTCTGGTAAAAATTGGAGTAATCTGGTAGCTTTTCCTACTGCGATCGGTAAAACTCCTGTAGCAGCAGGATCGAGAGTACCACCATGACCTACTTTTTTGGTTTTCAACAACCGCCGCACTTTGGCGACACAATCGTGAGATGTCCAGCCAGCAGGCTTATTTAAGTTTAGAAAACCGAAAGCAGCCATAAGTAGTTGAGCAAAATTAAATTTATTGGTGGTGATAGGCAAAAGGCAATAATTAAATGCGAATATCTCAGCAACAAAGAGAGAACTTATGTTCGGATATAAGGAAGATTATCGTTACAGAGCTAACCTGAGTCAACAATATTTGAAAATTTGATTTGCATAAACTCCAACGCAGACCTCAATTTTGGCTTACTATCTGGCGATCTTTGTCAAGTACTTGAGCTACAAGATTTGACTCTACCTATTTGTTAGGGTAGAGCTATAAGCAAATAAATCCTAATCTAACTCTACACACGATCGATCGACAGAAAAAATGACGACTACAACCATTAATAAACCAGAAACAAAACTACCAATCTTAATTCCTCGCGAAACTCTGTTTGGGAATCCCGAACGGACTAGTCCTAGACTGTCTTCAGATGGTAAATATATTGCCTATATTGCTCCTGACGATCGCAATATTCTGCAAGTTTGGTTGCGTGAAGTCGATCGCGAAGAGGCAAAAAAATTAACTAACGATCAAAAAAGAGGAATTAGAATGTTTTTCTGGACTTACCATCCAGAACAATTAATTTATCTGCAAGATGCAGATGGAGATGAAAATTTTCACCTCTATTCAGTTAATATTCAATCTAATATTGTCAGAGATTTAACCCCCTTCCAAGGCGTTAAAGCAGATATAATCGATCTCGATCCAGAATTTCCCGATGAAATCTTAGTCGGTCTAAATTTAAATAATCCAGAAAAATTTGATGTTTATCGCATTAATTTAAATAACGGTGCGGTTGAGTTTGACACCGATAATCCAGGTAATATTGTTGGCTGGACGGCTGATGCTAATTTTAAAATTCGTGCCGCACTAGCAGCAACGACCGATGGAGGCTACGATCTACTCTATCGAGAAACAATCGATAAATCTTGGGAAATTTTGCGTCATTGGAGTCCAGAAGACAATGGTAGCGCCTCTGGTTTCTCTAAAGATGGAAAAATCCTCTACTTAGTAGCTTCTCATGATGTTAATGCTGCCCGCTTACTCGCCTTAGATTTAGCAACCAAGGAAGAAACAGTCATTGCTGCTGACGAACAATACGATGTAGGTGGCACGATCGTCCATCCTACTGAAAGGCATATCCAAGCAGTGGCTTTTTACAAAGATAAACTAGAATGGCAAGTAATCGATCCAGATATTGCTGATGATGTTGAAGCGATCGCCAAAGTTCGTCCTGGTGAAATTTCTCCAGTTAGTGGAGACTTAGCTAATCGCAAATGGATAATTGCCTACCAAACCGATGATGGTCCAGTTTATTATTATCTCTACGATCGCGATTCTAAATCTAGTAAGCTACTATTCAGCAATCGTCCAGAATTAGAAGAATTACCTTTAGTTTCCATGCAACCAGTCTCCTATCCAGCGCGAGATGGTTTGACTATTCATGGTTATCTAACAATTCCCAAAGGCATAGAAGCACCCTATCCTACTGTAATGTTAGTTCATGGTGGTCCCTGGGCGAGAGATACCTGGGGTTACGATTCACAAGCACAATGGCTAGCTAATCGAGGTTATGCCGTCTTACAGCCCAATTTTCGAGGTTCGACAGGTTACGGCAAAGCTTTTGTCAATGCTGGAAACCGTCAATGGGCGGCGACAATGCACAACGATTTACTTGATGGAGTAGATTGGTTAGTCAACGAAGGTATTGCTGACAGGAATAAGATAGGGATTATGGGCGGTTCTTATGGTGGTTATGCTACTTTAGTAGGCTTAACTTTCACTCCCGAAGTCTTTGCTTGTGGTGTAGATATCGTCGGCCCAAGTAATTTAATGACTTTGATGCAAAGCATTCCTCCTTATTGGGCACCCTTGATGGCAATGTTTCAGTATCGGGTAGGTAATTTAGAAACAGAAGCAGAATTTTTAAAATCGCGATCGCCCTTGTTTTTTGTAGATAAGATTCAAAAACCACTTTTAATCGGACAGGGTGCTAACGATCCTCGCGTTAAAGAAGCGGAAAGCGAACAAATTGTCAACGCAATGAGAAAAGCTGGTAAAACTGTTGAATATGTTCTCTATACCGATGAAGGACATGGTTTTGCTCGACCTGAAAACAGATTGCACTTCTATGCTGTAGTAGAAAAGTTTTTAGCTAAGCATTTAGGAGGAAGATTTGAACCGATCGGAGAAATAGAAGGACATTGTGGAGTAATTAAATAATAGTATTCACAAGAGATACCTAGTAAGGGCGAATAACCATTCGCCCCTACAATAAATGTGGCTCTTGCCTTTTGCCTTTTGCCTGATTAATTTGTAAATTGGTAAAACGTTTAACCTTTGACACAAACTACCTGCTTCAAAGTAGCAACCACCTCAACCAGATCGGATTGATTAGCCATCACGCGATCGATCGGTTTGTAAGCGCCAGGAATTTCATCTAATATGCCCTCATCTTTACGGCACTCTACTCCCTTAGTTTGTTCGATTAAATCGTCGATGGTAAATTGATTTTTCGCTTTAGTGCGAGACATCAAGCGACCCGATCCATGAGCGCAACTGCAATAGCTATCGTGATATCCTTTGCCTTTAACGATAAATGATTTGGCACCCATCGAACCAGGAATAATCCCGTAATCTTCCTCTCTTGCCCTTACTGCACCTTTACGAGTAACATACACTTCTTCGCCGAAATGCACTTCTTTTTCTGCGTAATTGTGATGGCAATTGACTGATATCCTTCTTGTGTTTTCGCCTTAGCAGCTAGAGCTTTTTTTCTATTTTTTTCAAATTCAGAAGATTGCCAATGTCTATTTCTCTCTACTAGAGAACGATGATATGCAGAATGCTCTCGATCGCTTTTTGAATAAAAAGGCATCAAAGAATCGCCCAATTTTAAATTACAGGCTTCTTCATAAGTACCATCTCTCAACATGAATTGATGATCGGGAGTACATTTAATTTCCTCGCCATTGTCGAGAATCACTTTTACCAAAGAAGCATGACGACGAGTCAAACGCACGATCGCTTCGGCAGCTACGATACGACCAGTAGCAGTACAAGAATAGGTATAAAAAGCGTCTAAAGTTTCCCTACTCGATCTAAAATCTGTGAAATCTAATAATCCGTTTAATCCGCGATCGAATTTACGTATTCAATTGCAATACAATATATTACATAAAGCCATAGCAAATTCTAAATTAATAGACTATTTTAATTCAAATTACCTTCTGCCTCCTGCTTTAGGGCAACCACAAGGGATTACCCCTAAACCCTAAACCCTAAACCCTAGCCCCTAAACCCTAGCCCCAAAAAGAATTGTCCCCAATCGCACCATAGTTGCACCTGCTTGAATTGCCAATGTATAGTCACCAGACATACCCATTGATAGCTGATTCATGTGAATGTGCGCCCAATTTTGTTGTTTAATTTTTTGAGCGAGTTCGTAAGTAGTTTCAAAAGCTGCCAAGATTTGAGCATCAGATAAATCTAAAGGTAGGATGGTCATTAATCCTTGAATATTTAAATACTGACAGCGATCGAGTTGAGGTAAATCGCTCAATAACTGATTGATTTCCCATCCGTATTTGTTAGGATCTGGCAAAACCTTTACTTGTAGACAGACTTGGGGTTGAAGTGATAATTCTTGAGCTAGGCGATCGAGACGTTGAGCGATTTTGAGATTATCTACAGAATGAATCCACTGAAAATTTTCGATCGCTTTACGCGCTTTATTGGTTTGTAGGTGTCCGATAAAGTGCCAATTGAGATCCCTAAGATCTTGTAATTGTTCTTGTTTGCTTAAAGCTTCTTGTAGTCGATTTTCAGCAAAATCTCGAATTCCAGCAGCATAAGCTTCTCTCATAGCTGTTGGTAAGACTTGTTTAGTAACAGCAATAAGGCGAACATCCGAGGGGATTTGTTGGCGAATTTTCTCAATACGTTGTGCGATCGAAACTGTCATAAACAAGTGATAAAGTCAAGAAATGGTGACTATTAAGCAAAATCGATCCAGTTGCTTAAAAAGTACGTTTGTAAATAGATTGAAGTTGTTGATATTCTGTTAGTGAATCTGTAACACGTAGTTTGCGTAAACGACCTTCAACTAGAATACGAGCATCGGAACGACTTATAGGTTCTACGTTCATGTGGGTTGCGCTCAAAGTCACCAAAAAAAATAGACGTTGTGCATAGAGAGTTGTATATAGTTCCTGTTTGTCTTGAACTATACAGACTCTATATAGTAGTCCGAAGGTAGGATGATTGAGATAGGTTTCGTTATTCCGATTGTTCACAGAAAGTATGTTTCACATAAGGTTAGCTAGCCACCAGACAAATTCACTCTGCATCAATTTATAATAGTCACTATTTTAGTTGCTACAGTCTGGCGATGGTTCTCAGTCAGAATAATTTTAAGTGACAAGTTGCAAGGCTGCTAGCTGAGCTTCAGCTTTGTTTAATGACTCATACCATTCTTGTTCGGGATTGCTGTCAGCAACTATTCCTGCTCCCACTTGTCCCCAGACGGTTGCAAACGAATTAGGACTAGGTTGATTATATAAAAGAGTGCGAATGAGTATATTTAAATCGAGATCGCCTCGGCGATCAAGATAACCGCAAGAACCATAAAAGAGATTGCGGCGAAAGGGTTCGAGTTCTTCAATAATTTCCATGCAGCGAACTTTTGGACATCCCGTAATTGTACCACCTGGAAACATAGCACGAATTAGATCGATCGCGTCTAGATCGGGTCTAAGTTTGCCGATCGCATTGCTAACTAGATGCATAACATGGCTGTAGCGTTCAATAATCAGCAGTTCGTCAACTTTTACCGAACCCCATTGACAGACTCTTCCCAAATCGTTGCGCTCTAGATCGACCAACATAATATGTTCGGCTCTCTCTTTAAAGTTAACCATAAACTCTGACGCGATTTGTCGATCGCCTTCAGGAGTAGCACCCCTCGATCTAGTTCCCGCGATCGGTCTAGTTTGAGCGAGATTTCCTTGCAATTGTACTAATCTTTCTGGAGAACAACTAATTACAGCACCCCATGGCGTTTGCCAATAACTAGCAAAAGGAGAAGGATTAATTGTTTGCAAGGCGCGGTAAATAGACCAACTATCTGCTTGAGTCTGAGTCTGAAAACGGAGCGAAAGATTAGTTTGAAAAATATCCCCAGCTTGAATATATTTTAAAGCTTTACGAACAGAATTTTCATAGTCAGTCTGAGAAGTTAAAAACACAGGCGAAACAACCCCTGCTCCGGGGCAACCACAAGGGATTGCTCCCTGCTCCCCTGCTCCCCTGCTCCTCTGCTCCTGGATCAACCTTTCCTCCATCCGATCGAGTTCCTCTGGTATAGATGCAGCTAACCAAAGAATTTGTTGCTGGCGATCGAGGACGGCGAAATCTGAAGGTTCATACCAATAAGCAACGGGAAAAGGAAGAGGATCGGAGTTGAGAGTAGGTAATCTTTCGATTTCCCAAGCGAGATCGTAACCCAACCAACCCAACCAACCTCCTGTAAAAGGAAGATCTTCTATTTCTGGAGATGGTGTAATTTGCTGTTGGAGAAGCTGACGCAGAAAAGAGAGGATATTACCAATATTAGGAGTCCAAATTTGTGATTTACCATTGATAATACGAGGAGAACCAGCACAAATAGAATAACGAGCGAGTTTGCTTGGATATTCTCTTTCTACAAGAGGACTTTCGAGGAGAGTTGCGATCGCATGGCGATCGAGGAATAATTTAGCAAAAACTTCTGAACCAGTTCGATTTTCTAGAGGTAGCGATCGCCAGTACCAAGGTGAAAGAAACTTCAAAGTTCGCTCTTTAAAATTCAAAATGACCAAGAACTATATTATCTGGCATTACGTTTCTAAAAACGATTGTTTGAAAGCAGAATTAAGAAAGAACAATCGCTCCTGTTTCAACATCAGTAAAATTACCGATTATTCTTAACTTAAGTTAATAATTTTACGCAATTACGACCAAGAGGATGAGAGGAAACATCTGTCAAATTGGTATTAGGAAACTTATGCTTTGCTGTGCAATTAAATTTGCTGAAATCAAATATCGATAAGTTTCTTGATATAACAAATTTTTTAGCAAAAATTAAGTCTATGAACCTAAAAGTTAGACAACTTAAGCAAATTTGCCATCCTCTCTGGCAGTATCTAAAACAACCTGTATTTCAAGCTAATTCCGAATCGATTTGGAGTATCAGCCGTTTTTGGTATCTATATAAAATTCAATTTCTCAAAAATTGTTGGGAAAAAGAATGCAACGAAGATAGGGGGTTAGGGGCTAGGGATTAGGGGGTAGGGATTAGGGAGCAGAGGAGGCGGAGGAAGCACCAGGAGGCGGGGGAGGCGGAGGAGACTGGAGGAACCAATGAACTATGAACCATGAACCATTAGCACTTGGTTAAAAAAAGCTTGGTAAAGTGAATTGCTCTTTTTCGATCGATTGAGCTAGATCTTGCAGATATTGTTCTCGCATTGACATTGCTTGAGTTTGAGGAAGTCCCATTACCTCTAAAACCTTTTGCCAACGATATAACCAGTCGTGTTTGAGAAGAGCATTATAAACATTGCGACGACGAATTTGTTCGAGACGTTCGGGTTGGCGATCGAGTTCTTCAATAATTAATTCAATATTCTTAACATCAACTGGCATACGGATAATAATATCTTCCCAATCAAAATATCGATCGAAAACTGGACTAGCTGGAGGCTGTCCCAACATTACCGTACCAGCAGCTACTCCTTCAAAAAAGCGATAACCAATTTCTTGCTTTCATTTCTTGAGATAAAAATTGTTTTTATTAATAATATAAAATAAGCCAATAATAGCTCAAAAATAAAAATAAAACAACGATATGTTTTTAAATTGCGAAAAGAGCTACAAAAATAATTTAAAAATTGCGAGTTGAGAGAACATGAGATAGGCTATCTGGAATCAAGAAATACTAAGTGCCAAAGCATCAAGAAATATGGCTAAGTCTAAATTTGACAATAATTCCAAGCGCTCGTTTCCTGAATCCAATCCTACTTCCAAACTTTTACATCAACCTTCATCTTTACCAGAAGAAGATTATTGGTTAGCTCCCAAAGAAGCTCGTTTAGGAAACTATACCAGCACTTCTCTAACTCAAGCTGAAAGCCTGCTAGATTCCATTGTTGAACTAGAAGCTGCACAAATTAGGAACAAAAGTTGGTTAGATAGTCTGTTTACTCCATTGGGGGTGAGCGCGATTTTAGTAGTTTTATTAACTAACGTTATTGCCAGTTCAGTTATTTTTTTAAATTACAAAGCAGAATTTCAGTCAAATTCTGCCAATTCAGCAAAAGACCAGCTCGTTAAACCAGAAATATCCAATAGCCCCAATTTAGCTCAGCAAGAATTTGTCGATCTGAATTTAATGACTTTGAGTACCCTTGGAAGCCCTGTTGATAACTCTAAAGTCAATCGTCAACAACATTCATCGTCAGTTCGCCTCAACAGCAAAGTAAAAAGAAAGAAAGTAGTTGCTTCAGCTCCTGCGATTGCTAGCGTTAATCCTTTAAATAGTTCTAGCTACCCTGTTTCGTCAACTGCATTAATTAATACTAACTACTATTACATTTTGACTGAGTATAACGGTGAACAATCTCTTGTTCGAGCGAAGAAAAAAGTTAGTAATGCTTCTGTGATTAGTTTTCCTCAAGGATTATTTATATATATGGGAGCTTTTTATGGTCGCCAAGATGCCGATCGATTTGTAGAACAACTAGAACAGCAAGGAATCCAAGCTTATATATATCATCCAGAATAACCTGAAAACGATCTTAAAAATTATTTGAGCATTTTTCAAAATACTTAGAAGCGATAGACTGATGAATATGTAACACTAGAAACGAGATAGTCAGCAACGGCTTCGGATCTACTTTGTTCGTCATTTTTTCGACATGGTATCGTCAGAAGCTGATTGTAGCTCTCCTCCATTTAATACTAAATCTCGTATACGACAATTAGGATAGACAGAAGTTATGGGATTATTCGATCGCCTTAGCCGAGTTGTCAGAGCCAACCTCAACGACTTAGTCAGTAAATCTGAAGATCCAGAGAAGGTTCTCGAACAAGCTGTGATTGATATGCAAGAAGACTTGGTGCAACTGCGACAAGCAGTAGCCAGGGCAATTGCTACGCAAAAGCGTACAGAGCAACAGTATAACAAAAACCAGTCAGAAGCAAATACTTGGCAGCAACGAGCGCAATTAGCACTCTCCAAGGGAGATGAAAACCTCGCTCGCGAAGCTTTAGTTCGCAAAAAATCTTTTACCGATTCTGCTGGAATTCTCAAACAACAATTAGATCAACAAGCTGCTCAAGTTGAAACTCTTAAGCGTAATTTGATTGCTTTAGAAAGTAAAATTTCTGAAGCTAAGACTAAAAAAGATATGCTTAAAGCGCGAGCTAATGCCGCTCAAGCTCAAAAGCAATTGCAAAGTACGATTAGCGGTATTGACACCAGCAGTGCAATGGGAGCTTTCGAGCGCATGGAAGATAAAGTCATGCAATTAGAAGCTGAGTCCACTGCTGCGGCTGAAATTGGCGGTACAAGTTTGGAACAACAATTTGCTCAACTTGAAGCTAGTAGCGGAGTAGAAGATGAATTAGCCGCTATGAAAGCTCAATTGTCGGGTGCTGCTCCAGATCAAAAAACTTTACCCGCTTCAGAGCAAAAATCTTCATCTAATTCAGCCGTAGATGCAGAGTTGGAAGAGTTGCGATCGCAGTTGAAAAATATGTAAGTGCTAGGGGTTAGGAGTTAGGGGTTAGGGGTTAGGAGGTAGGGGGTAGATACAGATTACACTTTTGTGGGGGAAGAATTGGTACCAAGAGAATATCAACTGACGAATGGTTCACCAAATCAGAAGCGTATTCTCGCCAAGTTTATGCAACTAGCTTATCAGGAGTTATTTCCAGCTCAGCAAGATTTTTCCCATTTGCTCGCTACTGTGGAAAGATATTTAGACTGGGAAACGCCTTTGTGGTGGGTAAAGAAAGCGCAAGAGGAACAAGAACGAGAAAACTTTTCCTATATAGCCTGTTTGTGGATGGGTAAAGCGCAAGATCAGGTAACAGGAAACTTGTTAGCCTATATTTTTTTACTTTATGTCAATCCAGAGCATCGACGCTTGGGAATTGGTAAGACTTTAATGCAGGAAGCAACTAATTGGGCGATCGCCAAAGGCTATCCCCAGATTGGTTTACAAGTATTTACTCAAAACCAAATCGCCCTTAACCTCTATCAAAATCTGGGTTTTAAAACACAATCTTTACTGTTAACCAAGAATCTTAGTAAGTAACAATTCTGATTTATTTAGTTTTTTGTTCGTATCTTCAACATCCAGGCTCTTCGCAAGCACCAATGTTTACCCAACTGCTGGATAATTTGCCATTTGGCTCATTGAACCATTCTTTTTTCCAAATCGGCGCGTTATGCTTTAAAGTATCGATCGCGTAACGACAGGCGGCGAAAGCTTCACCTCGATGAGGACATCCCACTGCTACCAAAACACTAATTTCGCCAATTTGCAAGTGTCCAACTCGATGATGAATGATAACTCGATTGACAGATTGCCACTGTTGACGAATTTCAGCAGCAATTTGCCGAAAAACTAGCATTGCCATGGGTTCGTATGCCTGATACTCTAAGGAATCGACAGGCTTGCCATCAGTGCGATCGCGCACCGTTCCACTCATAACCACAATGGCACCATTAGCTGGATCTTCTGCTAAAGAGTAGATTTCTGCGATCGAAAGAGGTGCAAAAGTGATGGCAAAATTATCTCGATCGTTTACTTCAGGAGTAAAAGAGGGATGGGAACTAATAACATTCATCTGCAAAAATTGAGTGATTTAAAGAGCGACAAGCGATCGATTTCCAGGAATTTACTAAATCGAGATGATTTTGGTAAGCTGAAACATATTTTAAAGCTTGATTTTAATTGTAATTAATTTACAAGGCGCGAATGAGATGCAGCTACAAATACCCAACGCTATTAACGAGCAAGAAAAAATCTTAAAAATTGCTCAAACCTATTGTCAAGAAGTAGTTTCACCTCAAGCTGAAATAATCGATCGCCAACCAGAAAGACTCAAACAAATATTGCAAGAAATGGGAGAGCGATCGCTACTGGGATTAGAAATACCCAAAGATTTTGGTGGTACTGAATTGGACGCTCTTAACTACCATCAATTTCAGTTGACACTCGCTCAACATTCTGGCGCTTTAGCATTTTTACAGACACAACATCAAAGTGCTGCTGCAATGTTAGCATCTAGTGACAACCTATTTTTAAAACGCGCCTACTTACCACATATGACTAATGGGGAGGTAATGATAGGAGTTGGGTTTTCTCAATTAAGGCGCTATCCTCATGTTTTAGTCACAGCATCAGAAACTAGACGAGGATACTTGTTAGAAGGAGAAGTTCCTTGGATTACTGGTTTTGGCTTTTTCAAAGAATTTATTATTGGCGCTCACTTAGCCGATGGACGAGAAATTTATGGGATTGTCCCTCTCAAAAGTACCACTCAAAAATCAGGTGGGTCAATTAGTTTGAGTGAACCAATGCAGTTAGCTGCCATGGCTGCTACCAATACCGTGAGCGCCAAATTACACAGATGGCTGTTAGAGCAAGATTCTGTCTTGTCAATTCAACCTGTGGGTGCCATTCACGAAAAAGATCGCCATAATGTCTTGCATCATGGTTTTTTTGCTCTTGGTTGCGCTCAAGCGGGAGTCAATATTCTCGAAAATAATTATTACAAAAAGAAATTATCCTGTTTGCAGGAAGCTTTTTTAGTTCTCAATCGAGAATTGAATCAATGCCGCAATGCCATGTTTGCAGGTTTAACTGCGTCAAACCATGATTACGAGCAGAAATTAAAAATACGTGCTTGGGCGATCGAGCTAGCTGGACGTTGCTCTCAAGCAGCAGTAGCAGCTTCTGGTGGTGTAGCTAACTCTCAGTTTCATGCGGCTCAAAGAGTTTATCGAGAAGCTTTACTATTTACAGTCTCAGGACAAACAACAGATGTAATGCAAGAAACTCTTAAGGCGATCGCCAGTAGCAACTATAAAGTTTTATAAGTAGAGTAATTAGAGAGTGTCAATTAAGCGAAAATCCACTGTAAATGCAAATGCTGCTGCAACAGAGCTAATAAGTCTTCTTCACTAAACGGTTTTTGCAAAAGTGCATCACAGCCTGCTAATTCACTTTCCCACCCTAAAACCTCAAAAGTACTAGCAGAAATAGCAATCACGGGAAGATGATTTAAGTCTGAACTTTGTCTAATTTCTTTGGTCATAGCAAAGCCAGTCTTAACACCCATAAAGATATCAGTCAAAATTAAATCGGGTCGAATTCGATGTGCAATATTTAAACCTTGTTGACCATTTTCTGCGGTGACGATGGTAAAACCTAAAGGTTGCAATAATTCTGCTAGTACTAACCGATTTTCTAGCCTATCATCTACTATTAACAGAGTGCGTCGATCGCCTCGATAACCAACGATCGATTGTAATTGGGGAGTTTTAGTTACTGCGGCGGCGGTAACGATCGGAAATTCTGCTTCAAACCAGAAATGGGAACCGCTATTTAGTTGACTATCAACCTGCAATTGAGCGCCCATTAATTCTACCAGTTGCTTGCTCACTGACAAACCCAAACCTGTTCCTTCCGCTTTAGTTTGAGGATTTCCCGCTTGCTCAAAAGGTTGAAAAATTTTCTGTAGCTGTGCTGGAGAGATACCAATCCCTGTATCGAGAATATCGAAGCGAATTTTTTGTTTAGTAACCGAATTGTTGTCATAACTGGGATCGCCTGCATTAACTCGGAAAATAATTCCTCCTCGTTCGGTAAATTTAACTGCATTACCCAACAGATTTAGTAATATTTGTCTCAATCTTTTTTCGTCTGCTTCGATGCGATCGGGGAGATTATCGTCAAACTCTTCTTGAAATCTAAGCTGTTTCTCTGTGGCTCGCATCCCGATAATTTCTGCAATTCCTTCCAAAAAGCTAGGTAGGTGCAACTGAGTAGGATTAAGTTCTAAGCGAGATGCTTCTGTTTTGGAAAATTCTAAGATATCGTCAATGAGAGTGAGCAGATGAGTGCCGCTTTGTTGGATTACTCTCAGTCCTTGAGTCGATCGAGCTTGGAATTGGTTAGCTACTGATGCAGAGGGAAGCGATCGCCAATCTCGTTGTAAAATTCTGGCATAGCCTAAAATGCCGTTGAGGGGAGTACGCAATTCATGACTCATGTTGGCTAAAAATTGGCTTTTAGCTTGATTGGCAACTTCCGCCGCTTCTTTAGCTGCTTTTAGTTCGGCGGTACGTAGTTCGACGCGAGTTTCTAATTCTTCATTGCTTCTGGCAAGGGTATCGATCGAACCTTTTACTTGGTTTGCCATGTAATTAAAGGATCGAGCCAGTGTACTCAATTCTTTAATATTTTGCTCTTCAACTCTTCGATCGAGATCTCCTGCGGCGATCGCCTCAGAGGCTTTACTCATTTGTAAAATTGGTCGAGCAATCCAGCGAGAAGTATAAGCACCGATTAGTGTAGCCAAACCAACAGCACCCAAACATAACCAAATTGTATTGCGAGTATTTTCATTAATCTGTGCCATGAATTCGGATTCTGGGACAGTTACTACTACCAACCAGTCCAAACCCCATTTATCTTGCCAAGGGGTGACATTGACAAATTGACGTTCGCCACCGAGATTAAATTCAAGCTGTTGGCTATTCTCAATTTTCTGAAAGCTGCCATAACGCTTTTTCAAATAATCGGCTGTAGCTTTAATTAGCCTGTCTTTGCTCTTGAGAACATCGAGTCGTTCTGCTTCGCCATTGTTAAGTACGAAAGGTTTTTCATTACTAGAGGAGGCGACTATCATCCCATCTCTTTCTAAAACAAAAACTCTACCTGCTTTACTAATTTCTAATTCTTTGAGAAAGTCACTCACCAAGGTCAAAATATAATCGATACCAATTACGCCAAGCAGTTTTTCTTGGGTACTGTAAATTGGATAGCTGGCGGAAACAGATAAAGTTTCTGGCTCGTCATCCCAATTGTATATTTCACTCCAGATTGGTTTACCTGCTCGAACTGCATCGCTATACCAATCATCACCACGGTAATCGAGTTGGTCTTGAAAAACTTGCTGCTTGGGACGACCTTTATCATCTAGACTATATCTGTAATATATTTCTAAATGAGGTGGTTCGATAATGTCTAGTTGTAGGCTGCCATCTTTGGCACGATAAATTCCTGTGAAATTACCTTGTTCATCTCCATAGTTAATATAGCCAAACTGGTCGAACACCTTCATTTGTTTCCAGAAATAGCGTCCGATTCCATAGAGATCTCTAAGTTTGGTCATACCCTGAACAACCGTTTGCACGTTGATTTCGTTAACCTGATGGGGTAAAACTAAATAGGTATTGAGTTGTTGACTAACGCGATCGCTGACTTCACTCTGTAATTGCTTGGCTAAATCATTAACTGCTTGCCTACCATTGCGTAGCGATAAGTATCCTGTTAGGGCTACAGCAATTAAAATTTGCAAGACAAAAGGAATAATGAAAACTAGGCGAAGTGGAATTTGTTTGCGCTGTCTGGAGCTATTGTTTACCATAGTTATTTTTAACTCCAAAGTGATTAAACTTGGTTAAGAGTTTTTTTCATCAGCTCGGCGATCGTCGAACAATAATTTGGCAAACCGAAGCTAGAGGGAGTAACAGGATTTTGATAAATAAAATGGCGATAGGAAAGAGAAAAATAACTCCACTCGTCCATTTGAACCCGAAAAACTTTGATAAAAAAGTTAGCTAAGGCGATCGATAAAGGAATGCGAAAATAGATTTTTTTCTGGAAGTAGGTACAAATTTCTTCAACTACTCGATCGGCACTCATCATTGAATTACCTAAAACCATTTGGCTAACTGAATTGTCTGGAGAACGAAACTCGGAAATTTTTGTCTCTGGACAATCCACTAAATAGGTGACAATTTGCGCTATGTCTCTAGCATGAATAAAATGAAGGCTGCCGTCCGTTTTGAACCAACGAATTAAATTCACCCATTTGACTACATCTGGTAGTCCAGCAGAAATATGGGAATAGGGTTTGTTTTTATCTCCTCCAAATACTAAGGTAGGAAATACCGTGACGATTTTAGGAGCCAGTGCCAACTTTGATAAACTACTGAAGCACTGATACTTAGTACGAATGTAATCTGTTCCCAACTCCAAAGCTTGAGGAAGTAATTGGTTGTGGCGATCGAGAATGCTAGCAGTAGAAAAATAAATCACTCGCTCGCAAATGTCGGGGTTCAACATCTCAAGTAACGCCAGAGTTTTAACCACATTAACGTCGTAAGATTCTGCACTTCCTCCCCAAGCAGTAGCAATCAGGATAGCTATGTTAATCTCTTTAGAGAGAAGATCGCTAAACTTATCAATTTCGTGCAAATCTCCCAACAAAATATGAATGCCAGGTCGTGCCTTAAGATCGAATTTAAGTTTGTCTGGGTTTCTAACTAGCAAAAATAATTCGTGTTTGGTTTCTTGAATTAATGCTTCGACAATATAGTGACCAATACAGCCACTAGCACCAGTTATAAAAATTTTTTTACTAGACATTTTTTGACATCAAAGCCCTTTGCCTGTCTCGATCGAAGTGTATCTCACTCAATTGATAATTGCTATATCAAAAAATATAATAATTTATTTTGAGCTTTAGTGTAAGACAATAAATTAGTCAGATCGTTCCTAGAAATAAATATTTGGTATCTTACGATCGCTATTTTCTAAAGCCAATTTCCTAATAATACATAAGGAGCCCAGTAACGGGGATGCTGATAGCGAGGATTCTGCAATAAATTTAATTGAGCCTTACCGAGTGCTTCAGCTTTAGTGACTTTCTTACCAACCAACTCTTGATAAAACTGACTGATTAATAAAGCACTACTTTCATCATCTAAATTCCATAAAGAAGCTAGGGTACTTCTTACCCCTGCCCGCACGGAAATTCCTGCTAATCCTAAAGTGGCTCTTTTATCTCCTGCTGCTGTTTGACAAGCACTGAGAACTAATAATTCGATCGCATCAGAACGACTTTGTTCGTCCCTTCTGAGGAGATTATTGAATTCGTTGACTTTAATCGATCGATCCCAAGTGAGAATAAAAGTATCTTCAAGATTGGAACTAAATTGACCGTGAGTTGCTAAATGAACTATGGGGAAAGGTGTTTCTTGAATTTTATTTTTGAGATTCGATTCTGTAAACTCGCGATCGCGAATAACAGTACTAGACACGGAAGCTTGAACTTGTTCTACTTCTCGATCGACATATTGAAGAGAGGCAAAACCCTGACGCGCTTTGCTCAATCCAGCTACCAAAGCTGTCAATGGTTCTCGATTTAAAGGTAGGGGTTCGATTAGCTGCAACCCAGGAGCCAGAGCGATATTATATTTCTGGATCAGATATTGTTGTCCGTCATAAAGAACGGACATAGGAATATTGCGTAAAGAACCGTCTAAGACAAATACTAAAGTTTTGACCCGATCGTGGTTTAGTTCTGCTGCAAAAGGCTGCAATAAGCGATCGTAGAGTTGCTTTGATAAGGATTGAACTTGTCTGAGGGTATAGGGTTTAGTTAAATCCGATCGTAATTCTTCTAAGAGTTTTTCTAAGTCAGCTTGAGGAATGTAACTAGTGTATTGAAGTAGGGGTTTTTGGGGTAATTTGAGCATAATTTCCAGGCGATCGGGCAAAATAGTTGGATAAACAATAGCCGTATCTGGTTGAGCGGTATCTACTACTCGATCGATCTCCTGTTTAGCTACCAAACAAGGTTCGCGAAAGAAATTATTTAGCTCTGCTAACTGTAAAGATTCAATCAGATTGCGAGCTTGAATCAGATTTGTTTGACTAACTTTTCCTTGGCGGGGCGATCGCAACAATAAATCTACTAATTGCCGATAAACTGGTTCTACGCTATCTCGAAAAGAAAATTGAACGTCTGGATTGAGAACAATTAGATCGCTGCGTAGATCTTCGAGAATTTTAACAGCTTGGGTGTAATAATTAATCGCCTCAGTATTAGCCTGTTGAGCTTGTGCAATTCTTCCCATCTGCCATTGCCACTGATAAGCAATATCGGATCCATTAATCGATTGAGCAATTAGCAGGGCAGATTGAGTATAATCTTGAGCTGAAGCCCAATCTTGTTGTTTTTCGTATAATTCGCCGAGAGTTCCGAGAGCATAAGATTCCGCTCTCAAATCCTCTAAACTTTTCGCCTGCTCGATCGCTCTTGTTAAGATCGAAACAATATCTTCTGTTCCCTGTTCCCTGTTCCCTGTTCCCTGTTCCCTGTTCCCTTTTATTAAACTTTGAGCGTAATTAGTAGAAGCGTAGACAGATGCTCGACTCGCAGGCAATTGAGAAAGCAGTGTATCGATCGATGGTAATAAAGCATTAACCGAAGCAAATTGGTTAGTTTCGATCGCCAGAGTCAGTTGATTGAGTTGTGCTTGGACTTTTGCCAGTGGAGAAACTGCGATCGCTGCTGCTGCTTGGTAGTGAGCTAGTGCATCCTTGCTGTACTGTTGGGCTTTTTGTTTATCTTTTAAGTCTTTTGCTCTTCTAGCTTGTGCGAGTTCGGTATTAGCCAAACTAAGTAAAGCAGTGCTTTCCTGTTGAGAAAGATTTCCTTGCTTAGCGATCGCTAAACTAAGCTCTAAAATTTTTTGAGAACGATCTAGATTGCCTTGTTGTCGCAAAAGATTGCCAAAATTCTGCAAACCAGTCGATTTTAAAGAAGAATCGGGTAATTCGTCGATATTTTTTTCGATCCCACTTAAGAGCTTTTCTGCTCGACGATAAAGCCCCAAAGATTGCATAGCCAGAGCTATATCCATCTGAGTGCCAAGCGTACCAACGCGATCGCTTGCTTGGGTATACAAAGCTTCAGCATCTTGCCAAGTTGCCAAAGCTTTCTCTGTGTTGCCTTTTGCTAATTCTAGATGTCCTTTAGCATTTAAAACTTGAGCGCGAATGGATACTAATCGATCGCCTGACAGTAAAGATTGCAAAATCGACCAGCTAGAATCAATAGCTGCTTCTGCAGCTTGCCACTGTCCTAATTTTTGTAGTGCTAAAGATGCAAAACTGAGAGCTTGAGCTTGCTGTATCTTGTCTCCTGCATTCTCAGATAATTTTGCTGCTTCTTGCAAAGCTTGAACTGCTGCGCTAAATTGTCCCGCATCGTAATATTGTTTGCCTGTTTGTAAAGAAGGTGAGGAGGCGGTAGGAGAGAGTAGATCTCCCACTATAGTTCTCTTTCGAGGGAACGAACTGCCAACCAACTCTGTATCCGTCCCACTAACTAAACTGTTGCCTGTTGCCTGTTGCCAAGGCGCGGATGGCGAACCTGCGTCGCCATAATGAGCGCCGTTGTTGCCTCGACTGTAAGTCGGTGACTGAAGAGCAAGACTAACAATTAGTCCAAAAAGAGCGATCGCGAGTAATCGAACCAGACGCTTCATAGCTTTTCTCTCAACATCTGACAGTTCAAAGGACGCGATCGCATAGCTTGAGAAGTCACGCCAAATGGTTCGACTGTTAAAATAATTTTGCCATTAGCAGCGATCCTCCAACCTTGAGCTTCAACAATTTTTTGGGAGTTGTTAGGTTGCGGGCGATCGCCTTGTGTAGAAGTTGCTGAAACTGTTTCTTGAGCAATGCGCCAATCTTCCCAACCAGGTTCGGCATTGAGAAGATCTCTAGGAGAATTCGGCAAACCACCCCGTCCCGTGACAATAAATTGACTACCTTGACCTACAGTACAGAGATTTTGGTTAATTAATCCAGTTACATCAACTACCTCTGTTGGTAACTTTATCTGCTCTTTTGAGGGGTCGAAATCTGGGGTATTAATTTCCACTACACCACTGAGTCCAAAATCAGAACTAGCAGTAATATCACTTTGTGATGTTAGTTGTGGTTGAAATTGAGTACCAAAAATTCCTTGTGCGTCGATTGTTACTCTGCCACCTCTACCTGTAAAAGCATTAGCAGTAATATCGCTATTTTCTGAAGGAAAAGCAACGATAAATGGAGTATCGATCCTAATATTGCCGCCATCTCCGCCAGCTTGTGCGGTTCCCGCAGTAGTAGAGATCTTACTATTACGGCGCAGCAGCAATAAGTCTTGAGATTGTAATCTAATATTGCCACCATTACCCGATGCAGTTTCAGCTAAAATTTGTCCTTGGTTATCCAGACGGATAGATTCAGCCTTAATTTCTAGGTTGCCTGCATTCCCCTTTCCTTGACTGCTTACAATTACTTCAGCCCCATCTCGAATAATCATCTGCCCAGTTTCAATACTTAAGTTTCCCCCACTACCTATAGCATCTTGTGTAACCTCAGCAGTTACTTGACTTTTGAAGTTGCCATTTGGAGATGTCCCAAGCACCTCCACCAATTCTGGCGCACGAATTCGCAGAGTACCTGCATTGCCCTCCCCCGCAGTAGCAACTGATACTGTTGCACCATCCCTAATACTCAATCGATCGGTTTCAATGGTTAAATTGCCTCCGTTACCTTTAGGCAGAGTAACAGTTTGATCGGGGTCTACTTCAACGCCTGCAAATATTCCTGTGGGGAATAAGTTATTGAGAGGTGTTTCAAATAAATCTACCTTAGAGGCGCGAATCAATAAATTGCCAGCATCCCCTTGACCGAAAGTCGTAGCTTGCACTACGCCACCATTACTGACACTCAAGCGTTCTGTATCGATGGTCAGATTGCCGCCCTTACCTTGCCCTATTGTGTTCACCTGAGCAGCCAAGAGGGAAGGATTTTCAATGTTGTTGAAAACAACTTTTCCCTTTACTTCCACTGAGTCAGAAGCACGAACAGTCAAATTTCCCGCGTTTCCTTGACCAGAAGAAAAGCTCCCCGATTGGCTATTAATGATGCTTACGCTTCCAGTGTTAATGGTTATGTTTCCAGCATTCCCTTTTCCTTGAGTTTCAGAAAACAGACCACTAGGAGTACTATCAATAGGATCGAAGCCGATCGATTGAACAGATTCGGAGGCATTCACTGTTAAGTTCCCTGCATCCCCTTCACTCCTGGTGCTAACGCCAATCTGAGCGCCATCTACAAGCCGCAATTGTTTAGTTGCGATCGCTAGGTTTCCTCCCTTTCCTGTTGCTGAAGTTTGCTCTATTAAGGGATTGCGATACAAGCGACTGCCAAAATAAGCACCCGTGTCACTTGCCATGCGACTACTAAAGGTCGAACCAGAGGAAGTAATCTCTGTAGCGCCACTCATTTGTACTGATTCGGAGACATTGGCAGTTAAATCTCCCCCCTTTCCTTGACTAAAAGTACCAGTTAAGACTCTTGCACCTTTTTCGACAAACAAGTTTTTGGTATTAATTGTCAGATCTCCTGCATCTCCTGTTCCTCCAGTTTGAGTAAATAAGCCGCTAGATAGTTTAATGTCAGTTGTAGTCCCAGTAAGTTTGACTGATTCCGAGCTATTTACTGTCAAACCTCTTCCAGCTTTAGTTCCTAGAGTGGTAGCTGCAATCTGCGAACCATTATTAAGTTGTACCTGTTTCCCCCATACTTGAATTGCACCACCACCTTCACCACTCGTATTGACAAAGGCTACATCAGTAAGAGATATATCTGCTCGTCCCCAATCTTCAGGAACACTCAGACTCAGATTGTTACCATCCGTATTCAGTCCTACCGTCCCATCACCTGAGACTCCCGCCAATTCTACTCGACCCCCCGAAGCGTGCAATCCTCCTCCATCTATGGCAATATCTCCACCTAGCAGTAATAAGCTGCGCTCGTCGGGAACTCGCAAACCAAATAGAGTTTCTCCTAATATATTTGTTCCTGCTGGTGCAGTCGAACTATTTTCAATCTTTCCAGCTTGAATTTGATTGAAGAAAAAGGCAGAAGGATTGACTGTCAGTAAAGGAAGCGCTTCTG
>CAZJTL010000011.1:0-40300 GCA_964548905.1 uncultured bacterium
TTGGTATTGCTCTGAATTTGCGTGCTTATGACTTCGTATCTCAGGAATTGAGAGCAGCAGAAGACCCAGAGTTTGAAACCTTCTATACTAAGAACATTTTATTAAATGAAGGTCTGCGTGCTTGGATGGCTCCTCAAGACCAACCCCACGAGAGATTTGAATTCCCTGAAGAAGTTCTACCTCGCGGTAACGCTCTGTAGGCTAGAGATTCAATTATCAGCTTTTAAGGCTATGGAATTTTGTCCATAGCCTTATTTTTTTGTAGAGCAGCCGTGCTTTCAGCCGTTGGAGTGTCAATTAACACCACTTCCCAAGACGAACAGACTAACTAAAGTACCACTATTCCAAAGACTGTGCAGTAACATTGGTGCGAGGAGATTGCGCGATCGCGTGTAAACAATTCCTAAAATAATTCCCAGGGTAGTTAAAGGAAGAACTTCAGAAAGACTTAAATGAGCGATCGCAAACAGCAAACTACTCAATAAAATAGCGTTGGTGACAGACATATAGCGAGTCAGGGAAGGTAATAAAAATCCTCGAAAAATAAACTCTTCAAAAATTGGTGCGGCGATCGATGCAGTTACAAAAAACAGCGCCAAAGCGACTCGATCTTGAGATTTTAAAGCTAGATACAGAAGGGGATTACTACCACCTTGTCCATGCCACAATTGTTGATTGAGTAAGGAGACTACTACAACTAAAGGTATAGCGATCGTATAACCGCCGAAACCCCACAAAAACCAATTTCCCAACAATTGAGCGCGAAACCAATCTTTGGGTAGGGGGAAAAAAGGTTTAATTGAATAATAAAGTACTATAACACCACCAACAGCCATGCTTACATAGCTGACTAAAACATACACAGCTTTGTAGCGCAAGCTGAGATCGATCGGATTGAAGCCAGATAGGCTAAAAATAAAAGGGAGTAAAATTTGACCGATAAAGAAGAAACCAACAATAATTACTTGCCAAGTTGTCTCCCAATCCCAAGGAGTTTGCCAAGGTAATTCGCCATTAGTTGCTAATAAAGATTTCTCTTTGACGATCGATCTTTGCGCTAGCAAAAACAGCAGTAATACCACCCCGAACGCTCCTCCTAAGATAGGAATAATCGCCACGAACAATAATTTTAATAAGGATTGTCCAGCTAATTCTTGTTCTTTAATCTGTAATTCTAAGAGTTCTTTTTGACGATTTTGTTGTTGGTACAATTTATTCAAGGCGCGATCGCGAAACCAGCCTTCTAGATTAGCTTTAAGCTGAGATTCACTATTAGCTGGTAATTGTAGGGATTGACTCCATAAATTTGTGAGAATTTCAGCAACTTGACTATTTTTAAAAGCTCGATCGCCTTTTACTGGGCTTTTAGTAACATCTCGCCAGTTTTTAAGCGCTTGTTCGGTTTCTCCTTGGTTTGCTGCCAAGATACCGATTTTTAAATTAAGTTCTTGGATGAATTCATCAATTTCTTGCCTATTTTCTTGCAACTGTCGCTTTTGTTTAATCAGACTTTTTTTCGAGTCTGGTTTAATTTCAATTTTGTCTAATTGTGTTTGCAAATTAGTCAAGCTAACTTGCGCTTCTTCTCGTGCTTTTTGGTATTGTTTTTGAGCATCTAGAGCGGGATTTTCACCAATTATTGTTGTTAAAGAAACTGGTAATCGATCTGACTTACTCAAAGTTGTTGGGGATGTTTTTCGATCGGAGTTATTACTTGCTGAGTATTCGAGGCGATCGGGTTGTAATTCTAAAGCCTGAAGTACCAAGTTAGTTTGATACAATTCTAGTCTGCTTTGAATCTGCGGCTGACTTAAGCTTTCTGTTAGAGAGACTAATAAATTAAAGACAGCCAAGATCGTCAGCAAGATCAAAATCAACCGTTTCACAATTAAGTATCCTCAAAAACAACAAAATAGACCTTAAAAAAAACCTTAATGTTTTTCCTTCAGCAAAACTACTTAAGTATATACGACTAAGTACTTAGATAGATCGAATAAATTACTTAGGGTCATCTATAAAAATTATTTGAAATCGAAAATAAATATTACACAATTACCAAAACAGAATAAAATGAACACACAATACAATCCAGATGAAAATCAATATTGAGCCATTATCTATCCAAAGCGATGCAAGCTAGCCCTCAAATCATCAAGGAGATTGAAAATAGATTAGGTTTTTTCCCACCTTTTTTAGCTCCAGCCATTTCCACTCCACCATTGTTAGATAATCTTTGGCAGCAAACTTTGACTGCCTATATCAATAATCCCTTGCCGTCTATATTTAAAGAAAAACTTTTTGCCTATCTTTCTCAATTTTGCTCCGTTCCTTATTTTTTAATTTGCCACAGTTGCGTATTGCGTTCTTTAGGAATGACAGCAAAAGAAATTATTGACTTGATTAAAGTTCCTTACCCTAAGAGCGAAGCAGATTTGCGATCGGAGTTGAATACTTTAACTTTAACACCAATTCAACAGCATTATTGGCCGAGTAATTCAACTATTGAAGAAAGTTTATTACGCTGCTCGATCCATATGTTTTTGCAGCCATACCAAGCTGAATCTTGTCGGATACAGTTGCGTCAGTTTTTAGGTATGTCGATGTATAGTAATTTAATTGGCTTTTTGGGATATATTAAACTATGTCATCAGTGGTTAGAAAGCAATCCTGAGATTTCTTATCAACAAGATAAACGCGCTCAGCTACATTTAGCGCCTTTACTATTAGAAGAATTTGCCTTGGCAGAATATTTTCAAAACTATAATAAAAACCCACCACAACAATTATTATTAACTTCTAAAGATAGTTATTCAGAAAAAGCAAAGACAGTTGAAGCCTTGCCACCAGTAGACAATTTTGTCAGCATGTGTCAAGAGAGATTTCGTGTTTGTTTTACTAATGCACCTTTTCCGATGATGATTTACGATTCGGAAGGAGCAATTTTACATACCAATCAAAGTTGGATTGAATTAACTGGTTATACCGCTCAAGATCTGCCTACCCTAAGTGCTTGGACTACACAAGCGCAGATGCAAAGACAGGATATCGTTCACTCCCGCAGTATGCGCCTAGAAGGAGAATCGGCGTTTCAAAAGGTGGTGCATTCACTGCTAAATTTACCTTATGACTTAGAAGTAGCCACCGTAGATAATCATAGTGAGGCGATCGTTGCTACTCGCAGCGAAGTTAAAATTGTTACTCGCAACGGCGAACGTAGAATTTGGGATTTTTATTCTGCTTCCCTAGTCAAATTTCCCGAAGGTCGAGAATTGACGATCGCCATGGCAAAAGATATTACTAACTGCATTCGTGCTGAAACAGCGTTAGCAGAAATGGAATTAAGATTCCAATTGTTATTGGAGACGACACAAGCGGGAACATGGGAATGGGATTTTCAATCCAATATGGTTAAAGTTTGTCCCCGTACTCGACAAATCCTCGGTTTAGTTACGAATAAGTGGCACTATACTTACGAATCTTTTTTGCATTGTATTCATGCTAATGAACGAGAATCGATCGATTTAGGTATTACTAAAACGGTCAGAAACAGACAAGATTTAAATACTAAATATCGCATTACTTATGCCGACGATAGCGTACATTGGGTAAGTGTTAAAGGAAAACTCATTTATGACGAGTTGGGTAATCCCATCCGCATGACTGGGGTGATTGCAGAATTGAATGACAGCAGCAAAACCTATGTTCAAATTAGCGATCGCCAAAACAATCCCCACAAAAGCATCGCGGAATTGGAAAATTTACTCGACGGGATTCCTGGTTATATTTTTGTAGTTGATGCTCAAGCAAAGTATGTTTCATTTTGCAATCAAACCTTCGCTAAAGGTATTGGTTTGAGCGATCGCGAACAAGTTAAGGGAAAATCCCTTTATGACTGTTTTTCTGCCGATCTTGCCGAATATCTTTACAGAGAAACTCAACAGGCGATCGAGTCAGGAAAAACGATTCAAAAATTAGAAACCATTGTTTTAGCTGATGGTCGTCACTATTTCGATACGCAAAAGATTCCTCTGCGTCAAGCTAACGGGGAAATTTATGCGACGCTTGTTAGTTTTCGAGATATTGCCGATTTAGTTGCTGCAAAAAAAGCGCTTTCAGAAAGAACTATTCAATTAGAAGCTGCTAATCGCGAATTAGAATGCTTTTCTTATTCTGTTTCCCACGATTTACAAGCACCATTACGAGTAATTAATGGTTTTAGTCAAATTATCCGCGAACGCTATTCCGACCAATTAGACCAGAAAGGGAGACATTATTTAGACAGGATTCACGCTAATAGCGAACACATGGGAGAATTGATTGAAGATCTCCTTAAGCTATCGCGAATTACTCGATCGCAAATCAAACGCACTAAAGTTAATTTGAGCGCGATCGCCAAAGATATTGCTACAGAACTAAGTTCCTCTCAAACAGAAAGAATTGTGGAATTCGCGATCGCGCCCAATTTAATTGCTAATGGAGATGAACGACTGCTGAAAATTGTCATCAATAACTTACTCAACAACGCTTGGAAATATACCTCCAAACATCCCAAAGCAAGAATTGAATTCGGTGCGACTGTTTCCAAAATTAATCGCAAAAATAAACTCGTCTATTTTGTCAAAGATAACGGCGCGGGTTTTGACATGGCATATGCAGATAAACTTTTCGGTGCTTTTCAGCGTTTGCATTCAGAAGCCGATTTCCCAGGTACAGGAATTGGTTTAGCTACAGTTAAACGCATTATCCACAAACATGGTGGTCGAGTTTGGGCAGAGGGAAATCTAGCACGGGGAGCGACTTTTTATTTTACTCTATGAATCTGATCGGGTTGACTACGAACAAAATTCTCCTACCGATAAGCGCGTTCCATTGACAAAATCCCAACCAGACTGGGGACGTTTACCTGCAAGCTGAACCTCTTTGAGTAAGAGTAATCCGTCACCAGTTTGAACGATCGCGCCCAAATTTTTGATAATAATGACAACTTCTCCTGGTTTACCCGTTAGGGAAGCTAATTCTTGCCAATGCTGCTCAATTTTTGCTAATTCTACTGGCAATTCTGGAAAATAAGCTTCTCCTATAGGTACTGTTGCCATTACTTTAAGATTTTTACCTTGAAAATTGGTGACGCAGTTGGGGTAAAAACCTCTAACCTGATTGTGGATAGCGATCGCGGGTTCTGACCAATCAAGATTGTAATCAAATTTGTGAATTAAACGCGCATAGGTAGCTTCTTCATTGTTTTGAGCAATGGGACGAATTTTATTGGCTTCAAGTTTAACCAGAGTCTCGATCGCTAAATCTGCGCCTTGATAAGAAAGTATCTCAGCAATTTGTTGGACATTATCTAATAAAGAAATGGGTGTATAAGTTTTCAAGAGCATATCTCCTGTATCCATTCCTTCATTCATTAACATGGTAGTAATGCCAGTCTCGCGATCGCCATTACGGATGCTCCATTGAATTGGGGCAGCACCTCGATATTTGGGTAAAATCGAACCATGAACATTAATGCAGCCTAATTTAGGCATCTCTAGAATTTCTTTAGAGAGGATTTGCCCGTAAGCAACAACAACAAAAGCATCAGCAGCAGATTTTTTCAGGCGATCGAGGGTTTCTCTATCTTTTTTGATACGCGACGGTTGCCAAACAGGTAAATCCTGTTGTAGAGCTATTTTTTTGACTGGTGAGGGAATTAAATCGTTTCCGCGTCCCCTTTTTTTATCTGGTTGGGTGACAACGGCAATAACTTCTAGATCTGGATGGGCAATTAACTTTTCTAAAGTGGGTACAGCAAATTGAGGAGTTCCAAAGAAAATAACTTGCATAAGTAGGTGGGCAAAATTAAATTGATCAGTGAAGGCAGGCAATAGGCAATAGGCAACAGCAATAAAATTTGCGTAATTAATCCTGCCACAGCAACAGTCCGTCGTCCTGACATTATAGTTCTTGATGAAACGGTTTTCGATCGCGGGTTTCAAAAGCTCGTAGTCAATCCTTAAGGATTGACTACAAACTAATGATTGAGATACTGCTAGATCTGCTTTTGCTTGCAGATGGCGATAGAGAGCGATCGCAAAAGGAACATTTACCAATATTAGATGCTTGTACTAATCAAGATTCAGATCGAGCGATCGAATTACTGAAACAGCATATCGATCTTGCAGGAGAAGAAATAGTTAGCTACTTGCAAAAAAGAAAGTAGCAATAACCCTTCAAACGACGAGAAACTTACTGATAGCTGATAGCTACGAACCCTATTACCCTCGGCTTCATACCTCAAATCAGCAACGCCAGCTTATCGCTAATTAGGTTCTTCATCCCAAACATATACACCAACATTGACTCTCCTCCAACCTTTGCTGTCACATCGTTTGTTCAGAGTATCGCTAACCGAACTGCGAGCTTGTTTTCTGTCTTCTTCAGGTAAGCCGTTGGGATACAACCAGCGAACCACCTCATTAGCAGTCATTGTCATCGGATAATTTTCCTGTAGACATTCCGCTACTGCATCTACTAAAGACACATTTTCCAGTTTTTCTGAATATGCCAAACGCGATCGTAATTTGATCGATTTTTTAGTCTGTTTTTTCAGAGGTTGAGTTGTACCTGACTTGGAGACAGAAGATTGTTTCTGTCCCTTTACCGAAGTTGGAGCAAAATCAGGAATATCCTCAAGCTCGATCGTCCAACAATCGGGAGAGTCGGGAACGGCATACCAAAAACGTTGACTTTCTCCTACGATCAAGATCTGTTTAACTTTGTCTTGCAATTGTTCTTTTTCTGCGGCTGAAATATTCAAATGTCCGTAAAGTTTTTGGACTATATAATCAAGACGCAGAATTTTGTGACGATTATCAATTAAAAGTTGCTCGATCGCTTGCTTAGCTTTGTCTAGATCGAAGACTTCATCAGCCTCTGTAGATGAAACAGATGAAACACTTTGCCTTCCAAAAGCATTGACATCATCAAATAAAGCTTTCTGAACGTAACTGTTAGAGTTATTCGGAACAGAAGGCTGAGATGCCTCAGCAGCAACAGTAGCGTCTAGAGAAGATATCTCTAATACAGATCTTAGATCGGGCGATAAAGTATTACCGCGATCGCTATGAGTAAGTAAAGACTTATTATCTACATCCCAGCTTCGATCGAGCGTCAAGCTAGAGTTAAGTAATACCTCGACATGGGCGAGTTGCTGAGCGGCGATCGCTGCCGAACGCTGGTGATATTCAGTCAATTGACGATAATATGCAGCTAACTCTAGCAAGACTTCTCTACTTGCTGTAGGCGCTACTGGTGGTTGTGATGGATTCCACATGCGTGCCTCCTTTCATTAATCTTTAGACTTCAGACGAATACATTTGCTAGCTACTCCTTGACATTTATTACCATATTTGGGGCAACAAGTGGCATAAGTTTCACGTTCTACCTCACTTAGACAAGCACTACAGAGAAATTTGTAAACTCTGGTATGAATCTCTCTGGTATGCGCCCTAACTGTGTATTCTTTAACGTGAATCTTTTTACTTGGCATTTGTTTGTTTTCTCCTTGGTGTGAGTTTCAATTAACACTATTCGGATCGGTAAAACAATACTTGAGTCGATCTAGTTAATCAAGAGCTAACCCAATCACTATCATTTTTTAACCGAATCAATTTTAGCCTTCGTCTATCTAGCCCATCTAAATCTGAACGATTAATTGCAAATCTAAGCATGGTTCATGGTTCATTGAAGGTAGAGGGCAGAAGGCAGAAGAAAAGTAGCAAGTAGTAAGTAGCAAGTGAAAGGCAGGAAGTTTATTTGCTACTCGCTACTCGCTACTCGCTACTCGCTACTTGCTATTTATTACTCATTACTCATTACTTCCCCTACACCCTACACCCTTACACCCCTAATCCCTAACCCCTAAAATACCTAGCCCCAGAAGTACAGGTTTCTCGGATTTCAACTGAATGAAGTCCTTTTAAGCCTTCTTTTTCTAGTTTTTCAAAGATCCATTTGGCGATCGCTTCGCTAGTAGGACTTTCCAATCCCATAGTCTCATTTAAAAAATAATGGTCTAAGAAATTATCTAACAAAGGCTGAATATATTGCTCGATTTCGCCAAAATCGATTAACATTCCTTGTTTAGCACCTCCCTCTATTAAATGATTTCCTTGTACGTAGACTCTTCCTACCCAGCTATGCCCATGTAGACGACGACATTTACCGTCATGATAGGGTAGCTGATGGGCTGCTTCAAAACGAAACTCTTTATAGATTAACCACTCTTCCACGATGTCAATTTAACTATCTAAGATCTATTCTGAATTATGAATAGTTATCTTGCAGGCAAACCTGGAGTTTAGCTTAATTTTCTGTCTAGATCTTCAACCAGACGATTGATTAATTTGGTGACGAGATCTCTAAGAGCTAGACAAACGTTTAACCGATCGATCTGCTAAGAGACGATCCGCATCTACCAAAAAACTAGGGATTTTGTCTGCATGAGGACTATTTGACAGACAAGCTTTAAGATCGAATTCTTTAACCCTATCTGCTTTTGCCCCAGGAAACCAGTGTCCGCCATTGCCAAGTAGGTTATAGCGCATCTTTCCATACTCGATCATATCGTAGGCGATCGCCAGATTTCTTAACCACAAAATTGTAGGAATATTAATATTGCCTGGGGTTTCTTCAGGTTTGGGTAAGCCAACATGCCAAGTTTTGACCCATTCCTCACCCATAGCGGCGATCGCTGCTGCTTCTAGGTTAGCTAAAATCGGAGTCAGAATTTCGTCAGCTTCCTCTAACAAAGGCAATACTTTGACATGCTCGTCAAAATCTTCTGGTTTAGCAGCACCCAAACTTAAGGTATGTACTTGTGGATGGGATAAACAGAAGAGATCGTTAAATAACATGGGACTGAGGGGTTGACACAGTTCTACTAATTTTGATGAAGGTTGATAGAGTTTTCCGCCTTTATCGCTAGGACTTATAATAAAAACGCCCATGTCCTGAAGCTTTGCCGCTTCGATCGCCGCCCAGTTGTTTTGATTGATATAGTACCAATGTAGGTTAACGTAGTCGAATTCTCCTGTTTCGATCGTCTTAGTAATTATTTCTGTCGAGCCATGGGTAGAAAAACCGATAAATCTTACCTTACCTTGTGCTTGCAGTTTTCTCGCCTCTTCCAAACAGCCACCAGGACGAAGGCTTTGCTGAAAGGTTTCTTCGTTATTAATTCCGTGTAAGCCTAACAAATCTACATAGTCTAATTTTAAATAACCCAGTGACTTCTCAAATTGTTGGCGAAATTCTTGAGAGTTTTTTTTAGGAGATACTTTGGTTTGTACGATTAATTTTTCTCTGGGTAGAGTAGGCAAAATTTTACCTAACTGCATCTCAGAAGTTCCGTAACCTCTAGCAGTTTCAACGTGATTGATTCCTAACTCAAAAGCACGCTGAATCGTTTCTTCTAAATTGCGCTGATTGGTTTTAGGAATCATCCATCGAGGAACATCTTGCCATTTATACTGATAGCGCATTCCCCCGCAAGAAAATATGGGCATCTGTAATTCTGTACGACCAAATCTCCGATATTCCATTTTCTTTAAGTTATTAAAACTTTACATTTACTCATGTTAACTTTTTCAGACAGATGCAGCGATCGTTGAGAAATGTTCTTCTTGGCTTACTATGTTTCTTAAAAAAATAAAACTCCAGAGAACTAAATAAACTGAGAGGCGATGCAATCTGACCCCAACTGTAATGCTAGATTAACTCAGGACAGTTTGAGTAAGAATTGAAATCTCAATGAGTATATCCACTTTAATTTTGCTTGCTTTAACTGCTGGTATTGGGTTTGGTGCAGTTCTCAATGGCTTTTTTCCAACAATTATCCCCCCTCTAGATAGCTATATTCTGACACCTGTAGGGAATGCCTTTCTTCGGTTGATTCAATTTGTTGTGGTGCCAATTGTTTTTTCATCGCTGATTTTGGGTCTTAATCGAATCAAAAATGGATCGAAAGTTGGGCGATATGTGATTAAATTAATGCTCAGTTATGCAGTCACCAGCGCAATTGCAGTAGGAATAGGAATGTTGGTGGCAATGCTGCTTGAGCCTGGGGTTGGGGTAGAAGGTTTCAGTATGCCGAAGACAGAGGCACTCGTACAACAGCGATCGTTAATTGACTGGATTGTTAGCTTAGTTCCCGTCAATCCAGTGGAAGCATTGAGTACGGGCAATCTTTTACAAGTGATTTTTTCCTCTGCATTAATTGGGATTGGGATTCAAAAGGTAGGCAAAAAAGCTGACAGCTTTGTGAGTTTAATTGAAAGCTGTTATGCTATTAGCGAAGAAATTTTATCTTTAATTCTTTATGTAGCTCCCTTTGGCGTTTTTGCTTTAGTTAGCTCGGCGATCGCTACCCAAGGGCTAGATTTAATTACTAAATTACTCGTTTATGTGTTGGGATTCTCGATCGCGACTTTGCTGATGATCTTGCTCTACACATTCATTCTCTATTTACTCAAAGCAGAGCCGATCGCATTTTTTACAAGTCTTTTTCCAGCTCTATCATTAGCCTTTGGTACTGCAAGTTCTAACGCTGCCTTGCCAGTGACATTGCAAAATGCTCGAGAAGGATATGGACTACCAGAAGATATTGCTAGTTTTGCCATCCCTTTAGGAACGGCACTGAAACGTGATGGTTCGGCAATTCTTCAGGGATTTAACGCCTTGTTTATTGCCCAAGTATTTCAGATCCCAATTACATCATCTTTATTATTAGCGATCGCACTCAGCGCCTTTTTAGTTTCATTTAGTACTCCTGGGGTTCCAGGTTCGGGCATTATTATGATGACAACAGTACTATCTGCGGCAGGATTACCCGTTGAAGGAGTCGCTATTGTGGCAGGGATCGATCGGCTGACAGATGGCTCAAAAACTGTCTTAAATATTATCGGCAATGTCACCAATGCTGTAATTCTAAGTTATTGGGAAAGCGAGCAAGCATCTCTATCTTTGCGATCTAATGAATGATTTAATATTTTCTAATTGTCAACTAATCCAGACAAAAAAGACGATCGCGATCGCTGAAAAAGCAGTAATAACCGCTACAATTTACATTAGTTAAAGCTTAAAAACTTTCTAAGTAGAGCAAGAGTATTAAATTAATTAAGATTAGTGAGTAAATATGGATTGTAGCCATATCCAATTTTGTGTCGATAAAGAAAAAGTTGATTTGGTTCAAATTCAAGAGTTATTAAACCTAGCTGCTTTTTGGGCGCAAGCTCGAAGTCTTGAGGATTTAGAAATTGCGATCGCCAACAGCGATCCTGTAGTCACCGTTTGGGATGGACAACGGACGATTGGTTTTGCTAGAGCCACCTCAGATGTTATTTATCGTGCAGCAATTTGGGATGTAGCCATTCACCCCAACTATCAGGGGGCTGGTTTAGGTCGGAAATTAGTTGAAACTGTTTTAGCTCATCCTCGCGTCAATCGAGTTGAAAGAGTTTTTCTAACCACCACTTACCAACAAAGTTTTTATGAGCGGATTGGTTTTGTTCGTAACGAAAGCACGACCATGCTTCTCGACAATAGAGCTTATGCAACTAATTCTCTGTCAATGGTTAAGAGTTTATCTCAACAGGCGATCGAGGAATCGAACATTGTAATCTCGTAAGCGGTTGGTTAGCTTCTCGAACCGAGTTGTTAGAATTTTTGGCAGCGTCATCTTGTCTAGCTGAGTTAGCTAGATCGATAACGGTTAAATTTCCATTCATAGTTTCGATCAGGGTTTGAGCTAGCATTAGCTTCATCCCTGGCGAAAAGTCGAGAGGAGAACTGTTTGGTTGCGGATTTTTGGACTTGGCATCGAAAGATTGCAGTAAATTGGTCGGATCGTTCCAGATCTGAGGGGGAGAATCGAGATCGATGCCAATCTCGATTAAGGGTAATTCACCAGAGGGTTCGGCTAATAAAGTAATTGTTCCGTCTTTCATCGAATCGATCGCACCGTCAATCAGAATTGCCAGCAATTGAATTAATCGCGCTCGATCGACCATGACAAAGACAGAATCATCTGGCTTGAGGATTTGTAGTCTAATATTCCGATTAGCAGCTTGTAGATGGGTTAGACTTTGCACATCATTAAAAATTTCTGCCAGTCTAATCGGTTCTAAGTTCATTTGCTTAGTGCCGTAGGAAGTCTTAGCAATATCGACAACCTCATCGATGAGTCTCATCAGTTTTAGCGCCGATTGATGCGCTTGAGAGAGAAACTCTCGTTGTTCTTCAGGACTTTCGCATAAATCTGACAAAATTAGCTGATGCAAGCCAATTAAACTACTCAAAGGCGAACGCAACTCGTGAGAAATTCGCGCCAAAAACCCAGCTTTGAATTGACTCCACTGGATTGCCATTTGGTAAGCTAATTGAGTTTGTTTTAATTCTTCTTTCAGCGTCTCAACTTCATTCATATTGACCAATTTTTAGAAGCTCTCAATTGAGAATTCATGACCAGATTACACTCCCCTGACGCAAAACTTGCCAGTTGCCGTTCGTCCATTTAACCACTGTCGAAGGCATTCCGCCACCTAATTTACTTTTTGTTTCTAGCTTATCGCAATCAAGAGTAAATACTTCTGGAAAAGCAGTAGCGATCTCTGACATTATTTCCAAGGGTGGTTCTCCTGACAAATTGGCGCTAGTAGTAGCTAAAACGCCAGTTTGAGCGAGAATCTCCAGGGCGATCGATTGGCTGGGAATGCGAATGCCAATTGTCGTGCGATCGCTAGGATTAACCCCAGCAGGAACAATAGCAGCCGCAGGTAATACTAAAGTGACGGCTCCGGGCCAATATTTGTTGCCAATTTCCTGCCAGATTGACAGTTCTTCTGAAGTTCCAGCTACATAAGACCAAAGTTCGTCAGCATTAGCTGACATTAAGATTAAAGGTTTATTAACAGGACGCTGTTTAGCAGCAAAAATTGAGGCTGCAAACTGTGGCAATACAGCCAAGGCTGGAACGGTATCGGTAGGGAAACTGACGACTTGTCCTGCGATCGCAGCAGCAATTAGTTCTGCACCAACAACTTTAGGCATTTTTCTGCACGTCAGTAATATTAACTAAAACGATCGACGCTTGATTCTTAACCTCTACATGGTAGTTAATAAAGTTAAGTTTTGGTGAAGGAGTGAAAATTTTCAAAGCTTAACTTTTTTAGTGAATTTACTATAATTTGCCATAATTATGACCGAAAATTAGAAAAACTGAGTCGGGAATGTTAGTCAGTATTTTCCCGCACAACCTATTAGCACAACCTCATAGTTTGGAAATAGGAAAGAAATGACACAAATAATTGCAGAATTCTCGGCGAGTCTCCCATCCATCTTGGCACAGGCTCCGCCTGGAGATTTGGTTCCGCCATGGCAAACAGATGTAACAACATCATTAATCAATGTTGGTAAAGCAATCCTATTTTTTGTAGTTGGCTGGATTGTTGCTTCAATTGTCAGGGGATTGGTTGCTAAAATACTCAAGAGTACTGACATTGACAATCGAATTGCTGGTTGGGTTGCAGGACAACGAGGTGGCGATAAAATAGCCATTGAGAAATGGATTGCTGATATTTTCTTCTGGGTTATCCTGCTTTTTGCAATAGTTGCTGCGCTGCAAGCACTTAATCTCCAAGCAGTATCTGAACCTCTTAATGCACTCCTAGAGCAAGTTACTGGTTTCTTACCTAAAATTATTGGTGCAGGAGCCTTGCTGGCGCTTGCTTGGGTACTTGCCAGTCTAGCAAAAATGCTACTCTCCAGGATTTTAACAGGACTAAATATCGACCAACGTTTAGGGGAACAAGTTGGCGACAATGAATTGCAATTGAGCAATACGATTAGTAATGCTGTTTACTGGTTTATCTTCTTACTGTTTTTGCCTTCAATTCTTAGCACTTTGCGATTGGAAGGAACTCTTGGACCAGTACAGAGATTACTAGACGAAATTCTGAGCGCTCTACCCAATATTCTTCAAGCTATTCTAATTGGCGCGATCGGCTGGTTTATTGCTCAATTAGTCGGCAAAATTGTTACCAATCTATTAGCAGCTACTGGAGTCGATCGCATCGGCGAACGCTTTGGTTTTTCTAGCAGTGCCAATCGTCAGTCTCTATCTTCCATCATTGGCACGCTCGTCTATGTTTTAATCTTAATTCCTGCTGTGGTTTCCGCTCTAAATGCTTTGCGAATTAGAGCCATCTCCGAACCAGCGATTAATATGCTCGATCAGGTGATGAACCTGTTACCCAAGCTTTTTGCCGCAGGAGTTATTTTAGTACTAGCTTATATTGCCAGTCAGTACGTCGCCGAACTAGTCACCAATATTCTCAGTGGTATCGGTTTTAACAATCTGTTTCAATGGCTTGGTATTGCTGCACCACCCTCAAAAACAACTACTTCTGAAACTTCTAGGCTAGATACAGAACAACCAACTGTTCTACAACCCGATACTGTAGTCACCAAAACTCCTTCTGAATTAGCTGGCATACTCGCTCAGATTGCGATTATGTTAGTTGCTACTCTGACTGCTGTAGATATCTTACGCATTGAAGCACTTAGATCGGTTGTCGGCGTAATTATGGTGATTGCAGGACAAATTTTCTTGGGACTAATTGTCTTTGCGATCGGTCTATATTTAGCCAATCTTGCCTTTAATTTAATCTCCAGTACTGGTACTCGTCAGTCCAAAATTTTGGCGCAAACAGCCAGAATTTCCATTCTGGTTTTGATTTCAGCTATGGCACTGCAACAGATGGGAGTAGCCGCCAATATTGTCAATCTTGCCTTTGGTTTGCTAGTTGGTGGTATTGCTGTGGCGATCGCTCTTGCTTTCGGTTTGGGTGGTAGAGATATCGCTGGCGAACAAGTTAGAGAATGGTTAGATTCGTTTAAAAAAGGGTAATTTGCTCATGGTTGATGGTTCATGGTTCATTGTTAATAGCTAAATACTGACTCGATATAAACTCCACTCGCTTTATTCTGGGTGGAGTTGCTTTTTGCAGGAATGGATACAGAATTAATCTCAGTTGAAACCAAACTACTCCTCTGCTTCTGGAGTTCCCCTGCTCCCTCCACACACCGAAGCTCCCTACTTCCTTCTGATAGCTATACATAAAATTTCTTGACAAAACCCTGTTCGATTTGGCTAACTTTGGGGCATTCTATAGTTGAGAAATCCAGAGCAAGCTAATCTGTCTCTTAATCAGTTAGTTTATATCGAAAGAAAGAACAAGTTTTGGGAAATGCTGATTGACCTATGCATAAAATTCTAATTATTGAGGACGAACAATCAATCCGCGAAAACCTTGGCGAGATCATGCGTGCGGAAAACTTTCTGGTAGTTGAAGCAGAAAACGGTCATATAGGCGTGCAATTAGCCAAAGAAGAACTACCTAACTTGATTATTTGCGATGTAATGATGCCAGAGATGGATGGTTATACTGTTCTCAGCGAAATTCGTCTTTATCCCCCAACTCAGATCATTCCCTTTATTTTTTTGACTGCTAAATCAACCAGAAGCGAGCTACGTTTGGGCATGGATTTGGGAGCAGACGACTACCTAATGAAGCCTTTTACTAGAGATGAATTGTTGAGTGCTGTCACTACGAGATTAGCTAAACAAATTGTCATCGAAAACGATTCGCTCAAAAAAGTGGAGATTTTGCGATCGAGTCTAACGCGAGCGCTACCACGCGAATTTGCTCATCCTCTCAATCAAATCCTGAACATTTCACGACTGGCGATCGAAGAATTTGATCAATTGGAGCGAGATGAGATTTTGTCGATGTTACAAGAAATTTATGGTGCTAGCGAGGTTCTTTATCGATCGACTCGTAATGTTTTGCTTTATTCCGAGCTTTTACGCATCGGTACCGATCCAGAAAAAGTTTTAGCACTAAGAAATAGTCGCGATGAGTCTTCAACTAAATCGATTATTAGTGAGGTTGCTTATCAAAAAGCTGAACAGTTTGAGCGCACTGGAGATTTACAACTGAAACTACAAGATGCAAAATTACCAATTTCGCGATCGAAACTGAAAAAGATTGTCGAAGAGATTGTTGATAATGCCTTCAAATTCTCCAATCCCAACAATACTGTCAAAATTAGTACTAGTTGTCAAAACGATATTTTTAACCTGTTTGTCATCGACAGCGGACAGGGAATGACATCAGAACAAATTACTAATTTCGGCGCATATTTGCAATTCGATCGCGATCGAGACTTACATGGTTTTGGCTTAGGATTGACTATTGCTAAACTGTTAATCGAACTTTATGCTGGTAGCTTATCGATCGAAAGTGTTGTCGGTCAATACACCGCCGTACACGTCACCCTACCAACTAAAATCTTAAATTCATCACCAATGGAGAGTGTTTATATTTCCTAGGGGCTAGGGATTAGATAGGGTGTAGGGTGTAAGGGCTAGAGAGGACAAAGCAATTGTCGATCGGGAATTGTCCAGAAAAATTTGCTGCCTTTACCAAGCTCAGATTCTACCCAAATTCGACCTCCGTGGCGTTCGATAATTTTCTTGCAAATAGCTAATCCAATGCCGTTACCAGAATATTCATCTCTTGCGTGCAAGCGTTGAAAAATGACAAAGATGCGATCGAAAAATTGCGAATCGATACCAATGCCATTATCTTCTAAGCAAAATAGCCAATCATGTTTCTGTTTTTGGATACCTAGATGTATTTGTGGCGATCGCTCGCCTTTGAATTTAAGGGCATTACCAATCAAGTTTTGTAATAGTTGACTGAGTTGAGTAGCATCACCAACTATTGTTGGTAAAGCATCACAAGTAATCGCCGCACCAACGGCTTCAATTTGGCTTTGTAAATTAGTAACAACGCGATCGAATAGGGTTTTTAATTCGAGTGGTTGAAATTCTTTAGTTTGTGAACCGACTCTTGAATATGCCAACAAATCATCAATCCAAGTTTGCATATGTTGAACGCCCTCAACAGCAAAATTAAGATAGTCCTTAGCATCGCTGTCTAGTTCCTCTTCATAGCCCATCGCTAGCAACTGAACATAGCTAGAAACGAGGTTGAGGGGTTCTTGCAAGTCGTGAGAAGCAATATAGGCAAATTTTTCTAATTCAGCATTAGATCGTTCTAATTCTTTGGCTAATCTGGCAATTTCATTAACTTGATAGATGACAATGTTAACAATGGAGTTTCTTAGCTCGGTAGCTGCCTCAATTTCGTAATCTTGCCATGGTAATGCTCTAGATTTGACAATTTCTTGCCAGGCTTGAAACGAACCACGAGGAGATAAACGGCTATTTCCTTGCTCGTCTTGCTCGACTACAGTAGCATGATTGGGATTACCCGCCCAGGTTACTGTTGTCACTAGTTCGGGACGAAACCACAAAATATGATTGTCATTACCAATAGAAATTGATAGCAAACCACTAGCGATATCTTTAAATTGTTCTGCTGCTGGATAAATGCTAGATAAGCGATCCGTCTGAAAAACTGGTTGTTTAATCTCCTGAGCTAGCCATTCTACTAAAGGATTAATCTCTGTAAAAGGGGGAATTTTTCCTACTGAAGTGCAATTGTCATCCCACCAAATTACAGCACCTTGAGCGTTCACTAAATCTAATATGCTTGGTTCATTTTCCAGCAAACTAGCCAGAAAGTCTTTCTCTCTCGACATCCGCTCTAGCAACTGATATTGAATATTTTTAGCTCGGATTTTGGCTTGAGAATGCTCGTTATTCTCTTTGAGAGCTATTTCTTTGGACATCACCTGCCCGAGAAACTTACAAGCTTCTCTAACTTCGTAGGAAATATAGCGAGGAGCATAATGGTGACAGGAAATAAAGCCCCATAATTCTTGTTGTTTAATGATGGAGATGGATAAACTAGCTCGAACTCTCATATTTTTGAGATATTCTACGTGGCATGGAGATATACCTCTGAGTACCGATAAACTGAGATCTATTGGTCGATCGTTATCGCGATCGAGAGAAATAATTTGAGCGGGTTTAGCTTCGGCATCGACAATTAATCTCACCCAATTAGAAATCATTAAATTGTGACAAGGTTTAGTGTCGGCACAGGGAAAGTGCAAACCCAGAAAGGATTCTAAATCTTCTTTTTTATCTTCGGCGATGACACTGCCATGTCCTTCGCTGTTGAATTTATAGAGCATCACGCGATCGAATCCCGCCGTGTTTCTAATTTCTTGCACGAGGGACTGACACATTTCGGTTAAAGTCGGTAAATGTTGTAACTTATCTGCCGATGCTTTGACAAAGTGATAAAAATCTAAAAAATTGTTATTTTGAAGGACTGATGGTTCTAATTCCAGGATTAAAAAGGGACCGCCTGCACGATGAACTATACCATCCAAGAACAAACAATCGTCATCTGGTTTGGAAAATTTTATTTTGAGTAAATTGAGGGAATCAAAAAAGTTATTGTAAACTATCTGCCTGAATCTCGAAATCTGGGATTCGGAAAGAAAATCGTCTAAAGTTCTACCGAGCATATGTTCTGGAGCTATACCCAGAAAACTATTAGTATTGTCGCTAACTTTGATAATTTTGAAATCGGCTTCTTCTAAAACTAATAGTATGCCTCTAGGTTGAATGTAATCGTAGAGATTAATTAGCTCATCTTCTAGTTGCTCGATAAGCGATGGGTAAGAATTGGTTGGCAAGATAACCTCGCCAGATTGAGGTGGGTATTGGGTTGGTTTTAAACTTCGATCTTCACTGAGCATAGCCTCTCTCCTGCTCGATTTCTTCTCTGGCATTGTTATCTTGAATCAAAATCGCTCATACCTAGCAAAACTTTCCCAGTTCCAACCAAGTCTTTATAGTATTTGCGATCGCACAAGATTGTATTTATCTTTCCCAAAATTTATCCCTAACCGAGCGCTCTAGTTATTAAGTTTTAAAACAGGAAGTAGGCAGAAGGCTTTTATGCAGGAGGAATTTAAAGTCTAAAGTCTAAAGTCTAAAGTCTGAAGTTTTTTACTTGCTACTTGCTACTTGCTACTTGCTACTTCCTACAGAGAGGGCAACCACAAGGGATTGCCCCTACTTCCGACTTTCCCCTACACCCTACACCCTACACCCCACACCCTTACTAGCCCCTATCCCCTAGCCCCTAAGAAGGTTGTCCAAATTGTCTCTGGTAAACCATCTCTTCTTTTTCTGATTCTAATTTGATAGGCGATCGCGGATAAGAAACACAAAGTAAGGCGTAACCTTCTGCTTGTAATTCGGGAGAAAGTCCCATTCCTTCACCTTGTTCTACTTGTCCTTCGGAAAGATGAGCGGCGCAGGTAGTACACACTCCAGCGCTACAGGAAAAGGGTAAATCTATACCTGCATCTTGTGCTGCTTGTAGAATAGTTTGGTCTTCTGCAACTTGAATGATTTGCGTATTACCTTGATGATTGATTTCCACTGTGTAGGTGTTGGACATAGGTAACTGATGAGCTGATCTCGAATTTTGTTTATTTTCTGAGTCTCTTATTTTCTCACAGGATGGGTTGGTAATTAACGTAGGGGAAAAAGTGTCACAAAAAGTAAAAAAAATACAGCAGTCGATCGAGCAATGATGACAATTAAAGATATAGCTTAAATATGCTTAGATATCGTTCAAAACAATCTTCAACAACTAATGACTAATCAAAAAATTCTCTGGCTCAAAGTTTGGGGAATCGCAGGAATTCAAGCTGCCATTACTTTAACTTGGGTAATTTATAATCTTTATCTTGCCGATCTATTAGTTAAAAACTTTGGTTTTTCTAAAGAATTAGCCACTTCATTACTAATTATTGAAAATGGATTGGAAGCATTTATTGAGCCAATTTTTGGAGCCTATTCAGATCGCCAAAAATACAATTTAGGCACTCGTATTCCCATTATTAATTTTGGTGTAGTTTTATCATCAATTTTATTTATTGCCATACCATTTCTAGTTATTTTTGTCGATCCTAAAACTATATGGCGTTGGACTCTACCAGTACTTGCTGTTGCTTGGGCTTCTGTGATGGCTATGTTTCGATCGCCAGCTATGGCTTTACTAGGTAGTGCTGCACCTCAAAATAAATTACCACAAGCAGCCAGTATTTTAACTTTAGTAGCTCAATTAGTTGGTGCTTTTAAATTTGATGTTTATGGAATTATTCTTGGTTTGGGAGTTAATTTTGCTTTCGCGATCGGTTCTGTTTCTCTCCTAATTGCTGCGGCTTGCTTGCGTTTTGTTTTTCCGCCATCGTTTCCTACTCAAGAAACACAAGTAATATCTAAAATTAATAGGAGTTTGTTAGTGTTAATTGCTGGAACTGGAATTAGTATTGGTTGTGGATTGCGGTTTTTAATTCCTAGTATTAACAAAGTTTTAGCAAGTCAATGGGGAACAGATCGTGTCAAACTAGCAATGACTCTGTTTTTTATTGCTTTAGGTTTAGCTTCATTACCATCAGGCAAACTAGCCAATAAAATCGGCAATTTTAAAGCGATGTTATTGGGCTTATTAATAACAGTAATTTTCTTGCAATTTTTAGTAGTAAATCATCAAGATTCAATAGTTTTTTTGAATTTAGCTGCGATCGTTTTTGGATTTAGTATGGTTCTCAATGGAGCAATTCCTTTTGTGCTTAATTTAGTTCCAGAACAACACTCGGGTTTGGGATTAGGAATGTATTTTGGTGGTTTGACAGGAGCGTTTGGTTTATTTGATTTTGTCTTTTCTAAATTGGGAGAAATAACAGCCAGTCTAGGAGCAAAAGGTGGCGCGATCGCCTTGATCTCAGCTTTTATTTTGATTATTTTGAGTATGCAGAACAAAGAAAGAACAGAATTTCCTAGTTAGTAGTCAGGGTTTAGGGGTTAGGGATTAGGGATTAGGGGTGTAAGGGTATAGGGTGTAGGGGAAGTAATGAGTAATGAGTAATGAGTAATGAGTAATGAGTAAAAAACTTTTCTACTTAAGACTTAAGACTTCAGACTTCAGACTTCAGACTTAAAAAACTTCTGCCCTCTGCCTTCTGCTGATAGCTAAGCAGCGATCGCAATTGGTGCTTAAATTTGTACAATCAGTAATAACACCTAGATTGTGCAATTGTGTTAGGAATCTCGTGGAGAACGATCTGATACTTTTTAACTCAGAAACTGAGTTTCAACCTCGGCAAATCGTTTGTTTGCAACATCAAAACCAGTGTTTATACGGAGAGTTAATTCAGTTTATTGCTAAAAGGCAGTTGTATTGGGTGCGCCCTTTACTATTGGCGATCGCTCCCCAAGATTTTGAGCATTTATTTAATTGGTCGGAAGTAGAGGAGTGTTTCGACGCACGGGATGGTTCTGACTTAATTTTACCAACGAGTTTATTTAGATTGGCATTAGATACTGAAGTTATACCTCTTCTTACCCAACTACATCTCGCGGATACCAATGCTAATAATGGTAACTCTCAAGAGATTCAGCCAAGACTCCATGCTTTGATTAGACAGGTTTGGCAAGCTAATCACCAAACATTTCAAAAACAGTCTCAAAACGGACTTCAATACGGCGAACTAAATTTGCCGTCGAGTCCTCAGCAATTAGCAAATAGCGATCGTCCCATAGCGGGGTAATCTGAATACCTCGTGGTGCTTGTAATTTTCGAGTTGATATTATGGTTCAATTTGAATCAAAAAGTCAGACAACAAACATAGAAATTGCTGAAGAAATTCGAGTCAAAGGCACAGTTCAAGGTGTAGGGTTTCGTCCGACGGTTTATCGACTGGCAAAAGCCAATCAACTACGAGGAGAAGTTAGTAATGATGGGCAAGGGGTTTTAATCATTGTTGTCGGCGATCGCGCTGCTATAGATAATTTTATCGAACAGTTACAACAGGAAAAACCACCTTTAGCCAGAATAACCAATATAATTCGCAGTTTACACCTAGAAAAACTAGAATTTGCTGATTTTACCATTACTCAGACTATTAATAACCAAATTCGCACCGAAATTGCTCCCGATGCTGCCACTTGTCCCACTTGTCGGGCAGAAACTTTCGATCCTTTCAGTCGTTGGTATCGCTATCCTTTTACCAACTGTACTCATTGCGGTCCTCGTTTGAGTATTATCAAACACTTGCCTTACGATCGACCATCTACCAGCATGGCAGAGTTTTTCATGTGTCCTGATTGTCAACAAGATTATGACGATCCTCTCAATCGACGCTTTCATGCCCAACCTACCGCCTGTCATGTTTGCGGCCCTCATGTTTGGTTAGAAAAGGCTGATGGCAAACCCATTACCTTTCAGATGTTTTCAATGCTTGATGATGTCGATGCAGTAGCAACTTTGATTCAAGGGGGAAATATTATTGCGATTAAAGGTTTAGGTGGCTTTCATCTCGCTTGCGATGGAACTAATGAGGAAGTAGTAGCCAAACTACGCATCCTTAAAAAACGACCCGATAAACCTCTAGCTTTAATGGCAAGGGATATTCAAATAATTGAGCAGTATTGCTACATAAATCGAGCAGAAAAAGAACTACTAGAAAGTCCTGCTGCACCCATAGTTTTATTAAAACAAAAAAACTTTCCCTCTCTCCCTCTTGCTTCCTCGATCGCCCCCGAACAAAATTATTTGGGCTTCATGTTGCCCTATACTCCCCTACAACATCTCATCTTCAAACGGTTGAACATGCCGATTGTTTTAACCAGTGGTAACTTGGCTGATGAACCTCAGTGTATTGATAACGAGGATGCTAAGCAAAAATTGACAAAAATTGCTGATTATTTACTTTTTCACAGCCGCAACATTATCAATCGGGTTGACGATTCTGTTGTCAGAGTTTTGCCTAATTTCTCCCCCTCTCCCCCTCTCTCCCCCTCTTCATTAACTCCAACAAATTCAGAAACAAAATTGCAAATCTTCCGTCGCGCCCGTGGTTATGCACCTGCACCGATCGATCTACCAGCAGGTTTTGAAAATATTCCCTCAATCTTGGCAATGGGTAGCGAATTAAAAAATACTTTCTGTTTACTGCGAGATGGACAAGCCATTTTATCTCAACATATCGGCGATTTAGAAAATTTGGCTGCTTGGGAAAGCTATCAAAATACTCTCAATCTTTATTTAGGTTTATTAGAACATCAACCCAGTGCGATCGCAGTTGACTTACATCCTGAATATCTAGCAACCAAACAAGGTAAGGAATTGGCTGCTGCTAATTCTCTGTCGATTTATTCAATTCAACATCATCACGCCCATATTGCTGCCTGTATGGTGGAAAATGGCTTACCTTTGGATACACTGCCCGTATTGGGAATTGCTTTAGATGGTTTAGGCTATGGTGAAGATGGTACTTTTTGGGGTGGGGAGTTTTTGTTAGCTGATTATGGTAATTATAGGCGTTTGGGGACTTTTAAACCTGTAGCCATGCTGGGAGGCGAACAAGCGATTTATCAACCTTGGCGTAGTACTTATGCCCATTTGAGAGTAGCGTTTGGTGGAAGTAAGGAGGCAGAGGTGCAGGGGGGCAGAGATGCAGAGGGGCAGAGATGCAGAGAGGCGGAGAGGCGGAGAGGCGGAGAGGCGGAGAGGCGGAGAGGCGGAGGAGAATTAAAGATCTTGTCGGGGTATGAAGATTTGGAACTATTTCAGTTTTTACAGCAAAAACCACTGAAATTATTAGACCAAATGCTTGAAAAAGGTATCAATTCCCCATTAGCTTCTTCTTGCGGACGTTTATTTGATGCTGTGGCGGCTGCGATCGGTATTTGTCGCGAATCTTGTAGTTATGAAGGGCAAGGCGCGATCGCACTAGAAGCTTTAGCCCAACAATGGATGTTAAATCACCCTGAAGAAATTGAAGTTTATCCTTTTGCTGTGGAAAATAAAGAAGTAGAGGGAGAATGCAATTTACTCTATCTCGAACCGCGACCGATGTGGCAGCAATTACTCGACGATTTGCAACAAAGTACTTCTAAATCTGCCATAGCAGCCAAATTTCATCGAGGTTTAGCCAAAGTGATCGCTTTAATGGTTCAACAAATTCGCAGCAACTATACAGAAGCAAACATCGATCGAGTTGCCTTGACAGGAGGAGTTTTTCAAAATCAAATTTTGCTTCTAGAAGTATCGAGTTTATTAGAAGAAATGGGTATGACTGTCCTCACCCACTCTCAAGTACCACCCAACGATGGCGGATTATCTCTCGGACAAATTGCGATCGCTGCTTTTAACAGGGAGCAGGCAGCAGGCAGCAGGGGAGCAAATAACAAACAACAATTAACAATTAACCAAAATAAAAATGTGTTTAGGAATTCCTGGTCAAATTGTCGAAATAACCGACGCGAACAATAAATTAGCTTTAGTAAATGTCGGTGGTGTCAAACGACAAATCAATCTTGCCTGCATTGTAGATGAAGAACATCCTGTCGAATCATGTGTCGGCGATTGGGTTTTGGTTCATGTTGGTTTTGCCCTCAATCGCATTGATGAAGAAGAAGCTGCGGAAACTCTAAAAATGTTACAAGAAATAGTCGCTTTAAGCAAATGAAATACGTCAACGAATTTCGTAATCCTCAAATCGCCCAAGCATTATTTAAAGAAATTAACCGCTTGAGTTCTTTACTAGAAAGAACTCCAGAACAACCACTTAAACTAATGGAAATTTGTGGCGGACATACCCATTCGATCTTTAAATATGGGATTGAAGCAGCCCTTCCCGATACGATCGAATTAATCCATGGCCCTGGTTGCCCTGTCTGCGTCATGCCTAGAGGGAGATTAGATGATGCGATCGCACTTGCCGAACAACCTAACGTTATTTTTACTACTTTTGGCGATGCTATGCGCGTACCCGGATCGAAAAAAAGTTTGCTGCAAGCAAAGGCAGAAGGTGCAGATGTGCGGATGATTTATTCTCCTCTAGATGCTTTACCCATTGCTAAGGAAAATCCCGATAAAGAAGTAGTATTCTTTGGAATTGGATTTGAAACGACTGCCCCTAGTACCGCTTTAACTATCTTGCAAGCGCAGACAGAAGGGATTAAAAATTTTAGTATCTTTGCCAATCATGTCTTAGTTGTTCCCGCCCTAGAAGCTTTATTAAATAATCCCGATTTGCAACTGGATGGTTTTATCGGTCCGGGTCACGTCAGTACAATTATTGGGACTAAACCCTATCAAATTATTGCGGAAACTTACCATAAACCGTTAGTAGTATCTGGATTTGAACCTCTGGATATTCTCCAATCGATCGTGATGGTATTGCAGCAGTTAGCAGACGGACGTTGTCAAGTAGAAAACCAATATAGCCGTCTCGTTCAAGCTGAAGGAAACAAAGTAGCTTTAGATGCTATTAATAAAGTATTTACCGTCAGAGATGAATTTGAATGGCGCGGTTTGGGCAATATTAGCGAATCTGGACTAAAAATTCGAGAAAATTACGTCCATTTTGATGCTGAAGTCAAATTTACTCTGCCTAATCGTCAAGTAGCTGACGCTGCTGCTTGTCAGTGTGGAGAAATACTCAAAGGACTATTAAAACCTTGGCAATGTAAGGTCTTTGGTACTGCTTGCACTCCTGAAAATCCGATCGGTACTTGTATGGTATCTTCAGAAGGTGCTTGTGCTGCTTACTATAAATATGGTCGTTTATCTACTGTGGGAAAACAAGCAAAGGTGAAGCAAACTGAAGCAAAAATAGGGACTTAGCATCGGTTTCCTACTGAATTTTCAGCAACGCCAATCTTTTCAACTAGGAATTCCAACTAAATCATTATTTCCTGCGATCGCTTCACCTATGAGATAAGAACTAATTCCTTGCGATCGAAACCAGTTAATCGTTGATTCTGCTTGCTGCGGTGGAACTATAACGACAAAACCAATCCCCATATTAAAAGTTTCATACATGTCGCGATCGCCTACTTGTCCAGCTTCAGCTAACCACTGAAAAATCGGCAAAATTTGCCAGCTATTAGGGTAGATTTGCACAGATTGAGAGCGATCGAGACAACGAGGTAAATTTTCTGGCAAACCACCACCAGTAATGTGTGCCATGCCGTGAATTTCTATGCCACTACGCAGCGCTTCCAAAACTGGTTTGACATAGATCTGTGTCGGCGCAAGTAATACTTCTCCCAAACTTTTACCCTGTAGTATTTCTGGGCAATAATTCCAATCTACCCCTTGAGATTCAACAATTTTCCGAACCAAGCTATAGCCATTGCTATGAACTCCTTGGCTTGCCAGTCCGATCGCGCGATCGCCAATTTTAACTTGAGAACCATCTAGCAGTTGACTTTTTTCAACGATACCAACGCAAAAACCAGCTAGATCGTATTCACCCAGTTGATAGAAACCTGGCATCTCTGCGGTTTCTCCTCCCAACAGAGAACAACCACTGAGACGACATCCTTGGGCAATTCCAGCTACTACCTCAGCTAATTGTTGTGGGTTGAGTTTTCCTGTAGCTAAATAATCTAGAAAAAATAAAGGTTCCGCACCAGAAGTGAGAATGTCATTAACGCACATAGCGACTAGATCGATACCGATCGTCTCGTGACGGTTTAATTCTTGGGCAATTTTGAGTTTAGTGCCTACTCCATCTGTTCCCGATACTAGCACGGGTTCGCGATAACCAGAGGGAAGTTGAAAATAGCCGCCAAAACCTCCCAATCCCCCAATTACTTCGGCTCTGTAAGTACTTTGAACATCTTGTCGAATTTTTTCCACAAAAGAACGTCCAGCTTCGATATCTACTCCAGCTTGTCGGTAATCCATAAGTAAATTTACTTGAGTATAGATTTTTAGTATAAATGGCGACTAAATAACTAGCTCGTATTAATAATAAAAATTTTCATTTTAGGCTACGAATAGTTAAATTGTCGAGAAATTCAAGGTTATTTTTTAATAATTAAAATTCAAAAGATTCAAACCTAGCTTTTTATTCTTAGAGTGTCAACCTATTATTTAAAGTTTTAATAGTTAAACTGTTTAGTGATTGGTATTACAAAAATGTTTTGCTTGAATTTCATGTTACTCTAAATCAATTAAAAGCTGGACAGATTGATGTAACTAGATGTTATGATATCAAGTTCAACTTACTGAAACATATGTGAGGAGTAAATAGTTAATAGATAGAAAAACATATTTATTAGCTAGCCCTAGAAGATTAAATATATGAATCACAAACTGTTAAGTCTCATAACCACACTTTTTGCACTTGGTACAACCATTATTGTTGATAGCTCTAAAACGGAGGCAGTTACTTATAATCTTGAATCAGAACAAAATCAAAACAATGAACAGCAACAAATACAACCAAATTTAAATAAATCTACTTCAGTACAAGCCGCTTCAAAAAAACAAAAATATATCAGTTTAGCCCAGAATTATCCACAAAAAATAAGTAGTAAAGAGCGACAACTTGCGAAAATTTACACTCATAAGTTAAACGGAGATAATGCAGCAACTCTGTTTATCCGTAGCATTCCTGTACTGACATTTTTAGAGTCACAAATAGCAAAAAATACTAGCAAAAATACTGAATTAGTAGCTAGTCAAAGTGATAAAAATACAGGCAAACCGAATGTTGTAAACGATCCTGCCTCCAGAGCTAAATCAGTTGCTTTAAAATTAGCTAAACTTGAGCGAAAAGGATTGAAAGCAGAAGACATTAAAGTACGTTGGAATCCTGAAAGTAAAGGATACAGCATCAAAGTTAAAGATCGGGAAATAGTGGCGATCGACGATCGCACTATCCTACCAGACACGACTAAAGACAAAGCTGAAGACGCACTGCAAGCGACCAATAGGTTGAGAAGACTAATGGGTAATGCGCCCCCATTGAGGGAAATCATCGACATGCCCAGAAAAATCCAAGCTAGAGTCGAGCAAATTCCCCAGTATCGAGTATTAAGACAAATTGTCGGACAGGCATCTTGGTATGGTCCAGGCTTTCATGGTCGTACTACTGCCAATGGAGAAAGATACAATCAACATGGGTTAACTGCTGCTCATCCTAGCTTGCCTTTTGGTACTAGAATTAAAGTGACCAATAAAAATAACGGTCGTTCCGTAGTAGTTCGCATTAACGATCGCGGTCCTTATGCAGGTGGCAGAATTATCGATCTCTCGGCTGGCGCAGCTAGAATTATCGGCATGATGGGCAGTGGAGTAGCCCCAGTTCAATTAGAGATTTTGGGAAGTTAATCACTCTCCGATCGAGATGGAGTATAAACTATAAGGGGACAATTTTTGCTACCCTGGTAGTTTGTACTTAATCGATGGAGGGCATAGTGCATCGCTTTAAAACTATTGCTGGATTGGGATCGTATTTAGAAAGCAAAAGGCATGAGGAAATTGGTTTTGTGCCGACAATGGGCGCTTTGCATATCGGTCACATGAGTCTGATTAAACGGGCGATCGCCGAAAACAATCTAGTAGTAGTTAGTATTTTTGTTAATCCGCTTCAATTTTCACCGACAGAAGATTTAGCTAAATATCCCAGGCAATTGCAACAAGATTATCAATTGTGCGAACAGTTGGGAGTAGATGTAGTTTTTGCCCCCGATGCTGAAGCAATGGGCATGACAGCAGAGACTAACTCTCAATCGGCACATAATACAGTTATCATACCGCCAGCAAACATGACTTTGGGTTTGTGCGGTGAATTTCGTCCAGGGCATTTTCAAGGAGTAGCGACGATCGTTACCAAATTATTTAATATCGTCCAGCCAAATCGGGCATACTTTGGGGAGAAAGACGCGCAGCAGCTAGCCATCATTCGCCGCTTAGTTGCCGATCTCAACATCCCAGTAAAAATTAGGGCTTGTGAGACGATTCGCGAACCTTCAGGATTGGCATACAGTTCGCGCAATCAATATTTGTCACCAACAGAAAAAGAACAAGCTTTAGCTTTATCTCGCAGTCTCCAACAAGCAGAATTAGCTTTTAGTCGGGGTGAAACTAAGGCAGAGAATTTACTAGCTATTGTCAGAAACGAACTAGTACAAGCAGCAGGATTGAAATTGCAGTATGTTGAATTGGTTCATCCTGACACCTTAGAATCGTTAGAAAACATCGAAGATGCAGGATTGCTGGCGATCGCCTGTTATCTTGGTTCAACTCGCTTAATTGACAACGTAATTCTCAAATGTCCCCGCAAACCTATTATCGCTATTGATGGCCCTGCGGGTGCAGGCAAATCTACAGTCACCCGTCGAGTAGCTAGTGCTTTGGGATTACTGTATCTAGATACTGGTGCAATGTATCGCGCTGTCACCTGGTTGGCGATGCAATCAGGTATTCCTTTTGAAGATGAAGAAGCGATCGCACGTTTAATTAAAGGAGTTAATCTCGAATTAATTGCCCCTGATGCCAACGATTTGCCTGTGGTGGTAAAAATCAATGGTGAAGATGTCACTCAAGTAATTCGCACTCCAGAAGTAACTGCCAATGTCTCAGCTATTGCGGCGATGGAATTGGTTCGCGATCGCTTGGTCAAACAACAGCAAAAATGTGGCGAAAAAGGTGGCATTATTGCTGAAGGGAGAGATATTGGCACTAATGTGTTTCCCGATGCGGATTTAAAAATCTTTTTGACTGCTTCGGTGCAAGAAAGAGCAAAAAGACGCTATCAAGATTTTCAGAAACAAGGACAGGCGATCGATTTAGAACAGTTAGCAACAGATATTCAGATTCGCGACAAAAAAGATAGCAGTCGCGCGATCGCACCTCTAACTAAAGCTAAAGACGCGATCGAAATTAATACTGATGAACTTACTATTGAAGAAGTAATTGAGAAAATTATTAGTCTTTATCAAAAAAAGCAACAAACAAAAATGATATTTCATAGTTTGTCTGTAATAACAGATAAATGTTAATACTAGGTTGCAACAACCGCCAGGGAATGAATTCCCACCTCTCATGCATTAAGTCCATTAAAATGGACTGAAATACTTATGTAGTCGTCTTTAGACGACTTTTCGTATTAGGCAGCGATTTTAATCGCTGACGGGTTAAATGCCTAAACAAAATTAATTACACAAATTGTATTTCCTCTTGCCTCTTGCCTCTTGACTTTTGCCTACCCTCACCTGTGAATTTAATTTTGTGCAACTACTTAATGACTTTTGACTTTTGACTTCTCTCGCCCATAATTTATGATTATTCAACAGGACATGAGATAAGTGACAGCTACACCAGAAATCTCGCAACAAGTCGAACAACTGCGCCAACAATTACAAAAGGCAAGTTACGCTTATTATGTTCTCGATCGCCCGATTATGGAGGATACAGTTTACGATCTCCTCTATCGGGAATTGCAAGAACTAGAAACTCAATACCCTCAATTAATCACGCCCGATAGTCCAACTCAGCGCGTCGGTGACAAACCAGCATCTCAATTTAATTCTGTCACTCATAATATTGCTCTCTACAGCTTAGAAAATGCTTTTAATCTAGAAGAATTAGCTAAATGGCAGGAAAGATGGCAACGTCAAGCATCTGAAGTAAGTGATTTTGAATATGTCTGTGAATTAAAAATAGATGGTTCGGCGCTAGCTTTAACTTATGAGAATGGTATTTTAGTTAGAGGTGCAACCAGAGGCGATGGCACGACGGGAGAAGAAATTACGCAAAATGTGCGAACAATTCGCTCGATTCCTTTAAAATTAAATCTCGATCGTCCTCCTGCTGTGGTTGAAGTCAGAGGGGAAGCTTTCATGGATATTGCTACTTTTGAAGCAATCAATCGAGAAAAAGAAGCAGCAGGAGAGAGTTTATTTGCCAATCCCCGCAATGCTACCGCAGGTACTTTAAGACAATTAGATCCAAAAATTGTAGCGAAAAGAAAATTGAGTTTCTTTGCCTATACCCTGCACATTTCAGATGACTTCGATCGAAGTATTTCTAGTCAATGGGAATCCTTACAGTTTTTGCAAGCAATGGGATTTGTAGTTAATCCCCATCGCCAATTGTGCCAGTCTCTAGAGGAAGTCGATTCCTACTATCAAGATTGGGATAGCAAACGACGCGATTTACTCTATATGACTGATGGGGTAGTAGTTAAATTAAATGACTACAAATTGCAAACAAGATTGGGATTCACCCAAAAATTTCCCCGTTGGGCGATCGCGCTTAAATATGCGGCAGAAGAATTGCCTACTGTGGTGGAAAAAATTACAGTCAATGTAGGCAGAACGGGTGCAGTTACGCCGATGGCAATTATGAAACCTGTTTTCTTAGCAGGTACGACTGTACAGAGGGCGACATTACACAACAGCGATCGCGTCAAAGAATTAGATATTCGCGTCGGCGATACAGTGGTAATTCGTAAAGCAGGAGAAATTATTCCTGAAGTAGTAAGGGTTATCCCCGAACTGCGTCCCGCCCATACGCAACCGTTTCAAATGCCTGTCAACTGTCCTGAATGTAGTTCTCCACTAGTACGTCCTCAAGGAGAAGCAGCGACCCGTTGCGTTAATAGTTCCTGTCCTGCTATTTTAAGAGGTAGTCTGGTACATTGGGCATCTCGTGACGCTTTAGACATACGCGGTTTAGGCGAAAAAATTGTCATTCTACTCATTGATAATCATTTAATTAATTCGATCGCCGATATTTACGCTTTAAAAGCCGAACAAATAGCCGCTTTAGAGAGAATGGGAACCAAATCAGCAGAAAAATTAATTAGCGCGATCGCCCTTTCCCAACAACAACCATTTGCCAGAGTTTTATATGGCTTAGGTATTCGTTACGTCGGTAATGTTAACGCTAAGATATTAGCCGAAAATTTCCGTTCGATCGATCGACTAGCTCAAGCTTCTGTCGCCGATTTAGAAAATGTTTACGGTATCGGTTTAGAAATAGCTCAATCTGTTTTTCAATGGTTAAGAATTCCCGCCAATCAAACTTTAATTACTAGATTAAAACAAGCTGGTTTACAACTTGAATCTGCTCTTGTTTCTTCACCAGAAAAATCTTCACCTAATAGCAAGCATTTGTCGGGTAAAACTTTTGTAATTACTGGAACTCTGCCAACTTTAAAGAGAAAAGAAGCGGAAGAACTGATTGAGAAGGCGGGAGGGAAAGTAACCAGTTCGATTAGTGCTAAAACTAATTATTTAGTAGTAGGTGAAGAGGCAGGATCTAAGTTAGAGAAAGCTCAAAAACTGGGAATCACAACCATTAGCGAACAAGAATTATTGGCAACGATCGATCTTTGAAATTAAGTAGTTGCACAAAATTAATTACACAGGTGAGGGTAGGACGGGGCGTTTAAATATCGGAGGTTTCCTCCGATATCAGCCCCTCCAAAAGGCACTCATGCACTCATGCAAGAGGGAAAATACAGTGTGTAATTAATTCTGTTTAGATACTTAGTTATTAGTTATTAGTTATTTGCTGACGGCTGAATTGCTGATATTTTTTTTTCGGAATATATTGGAAGTAAATCTTGAGAAAAAATTAAGGAGAGGCGATTATGATGGATTGGTCGCAACTTCTGACGCGCAAAAGACTGGGCAAAAAAGCCTCAGAAGACCCTCAAAGTGAGAGTGGACGTACTTGCTTTCAGAAAGATTACGATCGATTGATTTTTTCTGCATCTTTTCGTTCTCTTAAGGATAAAACACAGATTTTTCCTTTATCTAAAAATGACTACGTTCGCACGCGATCGATCCATAGTTTAGAAGTATCTTGTGTCGGTCGTTCTCTCGGTGAAATCGTAGGACGAGAAATTATTAATCGTCATCAACTCCTAGATTTTACGCCTTCAGATTTTGGTGATATCGTCTGTGCTGCTTGTCTGGCGCACGATATCGGTAATCCGCCTTTTGGTCATGCGGGAGAAGATGCCATACGTAATGCTTTTAAAGATTGGTATAGCAGTCTTTATCAGTCCGATCGCGCTATGTTTACGATGCAGCAAAAAGCTGACTTCGATATGTTTGAAGGAAATGCTCAAGGTTTTCGGATTGTGGCGCGTCAGGAAGTGCATCACGTACCAGGGGGAATGCAGTTAACCTGTCCGACTTTAGCTACTTTTATGAAATATCCCAGGGAATCCTATATTCCTGAGTATATTTTCGAGCAGTATCGCATCCAAGCAGAGCAAAATAGCAAAAGTACCCTCAAGTATGGTTTTTTCCAAGCTGAGACTGAGTTATTTACTGAAGTAGCAAAAACTGTAGGACTGATTAAAAGACATCCAGATTATGCGTGGTGGGCGCGTCATCCTCTAGTATTTTTAGTAGAAGCTGCCGATGATATTTGTTATCACATCGTCGATCTTGAAGACGGTCATTATATGAACTATATCAAGTATCGAGAAGCAAGAAAGTTACTGGAGGAAATTGTCAAACCAGTTAAGCCCAAAAGTCCCGTTGAAAGCGAAGTAGAAAGAATTAGATATCTACGCGCTAAGGCGATCGGTACTCTGGTAGAAGAAATTGCCGAAATTTTCTTAGCTTACGAACAAGAAATTTTAGCTGGAACTTTCGATCGCGATTTAATTTATCAAAGCAAACATTGTGATGTTCTCAAAGAAATTCTGCAAATCACTCACGATCGCGTTTATTTCCATCCCGATGTAATTCGGATTCAGATTGCAGGCTATAGAGTGTTAGGAGATTTATTTTTTCAATTTGTAGATGCAGCTTTAAATGGCAAAAATAACCATAGAAGCAGTATCGTGCAAAAAATGATGCCAGAAAAATATCGACCCCTCGATCGAGATAATTGTTATGAAAAAATTCTCAAAGTCACTGACTATATTTCTGGTATGACTGATTCTTTCGCCACCAGCTTATTTCAACAGTTTAGAGGAATTTCTTTAAGTTAAGATCTTTTTTGGCAAGGCGGAAGCATTTTTTCCGAGTCACTTCACGGACTTAGTTCAAGGGCTTGATAAAAACCTGCTAACAGATACTGAAACGTCTGCAAATGCTATTGGTGCGATCGCGCCTTCTTTAATAGTATATTCTTCAACATATTTTCCATCTTGAGGATTTCTGAATACAATCATCTGTTTGGCAGATAAATCTAAAACCCAATATTCTCTAATCCCATCCTTTGCATAAATAGTAGCCTTGACATCCAAATCTTTCTTTAAGCTTGTCATCGCAACTTCCACAATCCAAAAGATATCTTCTGGAAAGGGATGGCGATCGTTGTAGGATGATTCTGGAAGACGAACAATTGCAAGATCGGGTTCTGGTTCTGAGTCTGATAGGGTAATTGGTCCATTGAAGCGAACATCAGCTTTACCCAACAGTAATTCTTCTAAATATTTTGCACCTCGTTTTGCTGTGTTGTAATGAATAGGAGTTTCTGGACTCATCTCAACAATTTCACCTGCTAGCAATTCTACATGGCGATCGCGCAGTATATCTGCTTCAACCATGCGATGATAGTCGTCTACAGACCATTTAGCTAGCGTTTTCATAGAGGATTACTTCCATTTTTGCAATTGTTTGGCTGAGAATTCTACTATCATCTAAAATTATAGCCTGATCGCTCTGTTTACCTATGAAACCAAGGAATGATGCCGTAAGGCGTCGATCGCGCTGGTGGAGTAGATCTTAAAAAGATTAAAAACCCGTGCTTTTACCTTAGATACCATAAGGTATCGATCGTCTTTTACTAAGTCTTTAAAACCTAAAGATATTTTAAAGTGTCCTAATCTTAATTAGTGACATGATATTCTCAAAATGAAAATATAGATTGAATCGATCGAAATTTTTTCTGTGCGTGTTATTAGTAGGAAAATCCTTCGTCAGTATTGTCAATCTCACGCCGATTCGTGTGACGCTTTATATGAGTGGTTTAGAGTTGCCAGTAAAGCTAAATGGAAAAATCTAACTGATGTTCAAGCCACATATAAAACTGCTGAAGCAGTCGGTAATTTTACTGTCTTCAATATCAAGGGAAATCGTTATCGTTTAATTGTAGATATTATTTATTCAAGCCAAACAATTTATATCAAGTACGTTCTCACTCACGCCGAATACGATAAAGATAATTGGAAAAATGACCCTTACTATTAATCCTGAATCTTACGCTTTGCTATTAGCAAAATATCAACCTAAAGTAATTGAAACAGAAGAAGAAAACGATCGCGCCATTTCTTTAGCGACTGAATTAGAACATAAAACCCACCGTACTTTAGAAGAAGACACAATTCTCGAACTGTTAGTAACACTAATTGAAAAGTTTGAGAATGAACAATATCCCATTCCTGAAAGTACACCTCATTCGGTACTGTTACATTTAATGGAAGCTAATGACATCAAACAAGAAAGCTTAGTAGGTGTAATTGGTTCGAGAGGAGTTGTATCTGAAGTAGTTAATGGCAAACGTAATATTAGTAAAACCCAAGCTAAAGCTTTAGCCAATTTTTTTTCAGTCGATGTTGGACTATTTATTTGAAATTAATAAATTGTTTTTTGTTGGATAAAGCATCGATCGCAAAAAAAATAAATTAAGAATACACCCCTTGAATCCACTCCCACTCTTTGGTTAAACCTTCTAACATAGAAACTTTGGGACTGTAATTTAATATTTTTCTCGCCTTGGTGACATCGGCGCTGGTATGACGGGCATCACCGATCGCTTTTTCAATATAATTTCTTTGAATCGGATCGCCGATTACTCGATCGACACAATCGAGAATATCGGTTAGGACAATGCGACTACCACCACCCACATTAAATACTTCTCCTACTGCATCAGGTGCGACAGCAGCAGATAAATTAGCCGCTACTACATCACTAACGAAAGTAAAATCTCGCGTTTGTTGTCCATCTCCATAAATATTAATCGGCTGTTTGGCGAGCGCCGCTTTGAAAAACTTATGAAATGCCATATCAGGGCGTTGACGCGGCCCAAAAACGCTAAAATACCGTAAAGAAACAGTTGGTACGCCAAAATTTTGATGGTAAAGATAACAAAGACGTTCTGCGGCTAGTTTGGTAATACCGTAAGGTGAGACGGGTTCGGGGCAAACTGTTTCTGGAGTCGGCATAGTTTCGGCATCGCCGTAAACAGAAGAGGTTGAAGCATAGACAAAACGCTGTAGGGAAGAAACTTCTTTGGCAGCTTCTAATAAGATTTGTGTGGCATTAATATTTCGTTCGGTATACTGAGAAAAACTTGCACCCCAACTAGCGCGAACTCCTGCTTGCGCCGCCTGATGATAGATAACAGAGATATCTTTAAGAATGGGTTGCCAGTCGATCGCCTGAATATCTGCCTCAATTAGCTGAAAATTAGCGTATTTTTCCAGATCGATCGCATTTTTGCGTTTTAAACTGAGATCGTAGTAATCGTTAAACTGATCGATACCAATTACTTTTTCTCCTTGCAACAGTAATGTTTCCGCGATATGAGAACCAATAAAACCTGCTACTCCAGTCACTAAATGAGTTGCCATAGTAATTTCAATAACTTTGTTTACCAACCTTGGTCTGCGATCGCAGGATCGAGATTAAAACTAGCTGCAATGCAATTGCTATTATGCGCGATCGTTAGCAAAAAAACAGTGAATGGCTACTCTCTAGATAAGATATATTCTTGCTTAAATATCTGGGGATTGACCCCAGGCGATTCCTCCTGTACGACGAGGATCGGCAGCAGCAGTCAAACCAGCAGTAGGATGGCTCAATGCAGCTTGAACTCCGCCAAAATACATTGAAAGTCCCTCAAATTGACGACTGGTTAAATTGAGAGCATCTACATTCAACCCAGTTTCAAAAGCGATCGTGGGAGTATTATTGAAAACTTCAAAGTGCAATCTAGGATGAGATATTGCTTGTCTTAGAGGCAGATCTAAACTAATAAAATTAAATAAGACTTGGGCGATCGCAGTAGTAATACGAGATGCCCCAGGAGAACCAATTGCCAGCACCATGCCATCCTCACGCCGACAGACTGTAGGTGCCATATTGGAAGTGAGGCGATTACCTGGAGACAAGTCATGTAAACCTTGAGGATGTAACTCAATTTCCCCTAAAGAATTATTCAGCCATAAACCAGTACCTCCAGCCATTACCCCCGAACCATATCCAGAGGAAGCAGAGATCGAACAAGCTAAACCATCACTATCTACTGCCGAGATGTGAATCGTGGAGGGGGATTTAGTTAACTGTTGCCAATCATCGTTAGCTGCCATTTCCAGTAAACGGACTGCTTCGCGATCGATTATTTTCTTACCTACCCCTTCTAAATAGTTAGTGCGATATTGCAATACTGCCTGTTGAATCTCGGCTATTTCTCTTACTGTTTCTGCGTTCCATTCGTGCGGCAATTGCCCGATCGTGCATGGCGAAGCCAATCGCTTGTCCATTAATAACAGCATCGCTGCCAAACAAGTTCCACCTACTGCTGGAGAAGGATTAGTCGCAATTTCCCAATCTCCAAGACGAATCAAAATTGGCGATCGCTCGATCGCTTGATAGTGAGCTAAATCTTCAGCAGTAAGCAATCCCTGATTAGCTTGAATTTCTGCGGTAATTTTCTCTCCTAACTCTCCACGATATAAAACATCTACTCCGCCCTCGGCAATAAGCTGCAAACTCTTAGCCAGTTCGGGAAGTCGAACCATCTCTCCTAAATGTAAACAGCTACCATCAGCTTTATGGATAACTCGATAACTATCGGGATGCCAACCAAAAATAACTTGATGGGTATAAGAAAAATAGTCGGCTGCTACTTTAGAGAGAGGAAAGCCTCTTGCTACTTGCTGTTGTGCTGGGGCAACTAGTTCTGACCAAGGAAGATTACCATATTTTTCCGATGCTAAACCCAAACCAGCAAATATTCCAGGGGTAGCCACAGAACCATAGCCCACCATCGTACTCGTACCACCACCATAATCAAAAAATACCTCTTTCATGGCACTGCCAAACTTGACCGAATCCATTCCCCGTCCAGGCATCTCTGCGTAGGCATCGATCGTAATCGGATTTTCTCCCTTGCGCCAAATAGTAATAAATCCGCTCGCACCAGGGGCGATAATTCCCAAGTTAGTACACATGGAAGTTATAGTAGCAGCAATGGCTGCATCAACCGCATTACCTCCGCGATTAGCTACGACAGCACCAGCATCGACCACAATTTGAGCATCGGAAGCAATAATGACTTTTCGTGGCATATGAAATTAAGTAGGTAGGCAAAATTAACTTTATAGGTGGAGACAGGCAAAAGGCAAGAGGCAAAACGTCCTCCTTTGTCGGAAGAAGAGAAGACAAGGAGCATAGCTCTTTTGTCACCTTTGTCCCTCTTGTCTCTCTAATTCCCGCTTCCTCCGCTTCCCCTACACCCTATACCCTACACCCTACAACAGCTTGACCATTCGTGATGCGTAAAGCCCCCGAATGAATTCGGGGGATACAAGCGAACAGCCGTTTTTAAACGGCAGTTAAATCTAGACAAAATAGACACTAAGTCTTTACATAATAAGGCTTAGTGTCGTTGTATAATACTGTTAAGTCTTTCAGCATAACGGACGGCTTTAATTTTCGAGGACACCTCGAAAATCGCGTCCTCCTTAAGGTATAGGGTTCGATTCAGAAGTTGAATCGGTAAAACCTTGAACGCACCGTAAGGATGTAGCTTTTCTAGTTTGAGTGGAAACATAGTGATTCGCTAGTCGATAATAGACAGGTTTTGCGTAGTCTAGAGAGCCTAAAGGAAGAAAACCACTCCTGGTTGTTTGGAGTAATCCAACTAGGCAGGGTCTTGTCTAGAGGGAGAGCAGTTGTTAGACGGTGGTTATCACCGCATATTGCGCCAGTATCCCTGAATCCCCTGATTTCTAATCAGGGGAGTGGGTCAATAAAACACTTATCCAGTCGTCTAAAGACGACTTTAGCTATTAGACAGCGATTTTAATCGTTGTCTACAACCCTTGGGCATAATAACTAGCAATTTACCTTATTAGTAAACCGCTCGAACCTTGTGATGCTAAGAAAACCCGATTTCTTGCTCTTTTAACCGACTCAGAAGTTCATCTAATTTCATTTTCAAAATTTTCTGGTTAGTATCGAATGTAAGTTGAGGAGTAGATGGTACTTGACTAGAACAATAGTTAGACTTAGGTGTAGTTCTTTCACCTGCATTAGGAGTAGGATAAGCAGTTAGAACAATCTGACCTTGAGCATTAACCATCATTCCCCGTGCAGGAATAACCTCATCAGAAGAGAAGGTCTTTTTATTTTCATCTAAACTAAGAGCATCTGGGTTTCTCTGCTCCTCTGCATCTGAGCCTCTCTGCTCCTCCTCATCTGAGCCTCTCTGCTCCTCTGCATCTGGGCTTCTCTGCTCCTCTGCACCTCCTGAAACCTGAATGAAACTACTACGAAGCATTTCTGTGGGTGAAGGTGGCATTCCACCGCGTCCAACAATGGTAAAGGTATTTTGTTCTGTTAACTTGTTTTCAGGATCGCAAGCTTGGGCTACTGTTTCATCTGGTTCGACAACGTTTTCAGGTGCTTTCGCTCTTTCTTTGGCGGGGTCAAGTTGTTCGATATTGAGGTTAATATTACCGCTTAACTTGGGATCGGCAGAAGTGGAGTTAATATCGTTTTCACCGTTACCAAAAAGATTGTCTCTATCTAAAGATTGAATGCGTTCTTTGTCGAAACCATAAATTCTTTTAGCATTAATGGTAATTTGTCCGCCGCCTCCTGCTTCGGCAGTGGCGATGATATTGTTATCTTGGTTGGGGAAAGCCACAACGAAACCGTTGGGGGCGTTGATGGAAATATTACCCGCAGTATTATTTCCAGTTGCTTGAGCTTCTATAGTGCTGTTGTTACGCATCTTGAGAGTATTTTGTAATTCCAGCTTGATATTGCCACCATTACCTGTTCCAAAATTACCGCTACTGATAACAGCATCATTAGCTAAGGAGAGATTGCGGGTTTTAATATTAATATCCCCTCCTCTGCCTTCTGCCCCAGACTCAATCTCACTGGTAACTTTACTAGGAAAAACTCGATCGCCCTGTTGACTTTGACCAGAAATAGTTACTGTATCAGCGATATTGAGATTAATCGCTCCTGCATTTCCTTTGCCACCAGCAATAGAAGCATCTTGTCCACGCACAATAGCTACTAATTGAGCGCCACCTTCAAGAGATAAAGACTTAGCAGTAATGTCAATCTTGCCACCGTCTCCTACTGCTCCTGATTCCACACTACTAAAGATGTAAGCGTTTGAAAGTTTAACAGCACCATCTGCGGCGATCGTGACATTGCCTGCATTTCCTTGACCAAAGGTAC
>CAZJTL010000011.1:40400-50393 GCA_964548905.1 uncultured bacterium
TAAATTGACAGCACCATCTGCGGCGATCGTGACATTGCCTGCATTTCCTTTACCAGAGGTACTGCTAGAAAGTTGAGCGCCTTGAATAGTAATCTTATCGGTAGCATTAAGGGTAATATCTCCTGCTTGAGCGCCAATTGAACCAACTCCTGCTCCGATTCCAGCTAAAAGACCGCTTCCGTCTAATATTTCCAAATTGTTGGCATTTACTGTAATAAAACCTCCACCTTCTCCAATCACATCAACAAAAGCACCTTTAAGTGAAACATTGCTTCTGGCAACACTATCAGGAAAACTTAGACTACCATCATTATTAAATCCTACTGTTCCTGCCGCAGTTAATCCTCCTAACTCAACCCTTCCTCCTGGTGCGGTTAAATTCCCACCTTCTAAATTAACGTCACCACCAACAAGAGTAAGATTCTGTCCTGGTTTTACTTCAAGTCCGTTAGCAATATTATTACTATTAACAGCTTTAGACTGATTAACAATTTTTGCGGGATTATCTCTTAAATTCAAACCAATCGGCGCATTTATGGTCAATAAAGGTGGTGTTTGTAAATTAGTAGCGCTGAATTCTCCTTCAGTATTAGGCAGCGATTTCAATCGCTGACTGACTGACTGACTGACTGATTGACTGACTGATTGACTGACTGATTGACTGACTGATTGACTGACGGGTTCATGAGAATGCTGCCAGATCTCAGTATTCCCTATTCCCTGTCTCCATCAATGAATTTAACTTTATGCAACTACTTAGCAGCGATCGCCAGTTAGCGAAGAGATGGTACTTCAATAGCACAATAGTTAGTTTGAGTTGGAGTTCTTTCACTTGCATTAGGAGTAGAATAACCAGTTAGAACAATTTGACCTTGAGCATTAACCATCATTCCCCGTGCAGGAATAACTTCATTCGAGGAAACAGGAGTTTTCTCTTCTCTCAGAAAAGAATTTTCGACTGAATTTTCAATAAGATTCTCACCACCGCGATTTCCTCCATTGAGAGTGAAATTACTTCCATCTGTGGTAATTGCTGCTTCTTGTGCGATCGCTGGTGCAGATAACGAACACAAACCCAGAAGAGCAAATATTATTCCATGCAATTCTGCTTTAATAACCATAGTTTTGATAGCCATAATCTAGTTATGGAAATATAAGGTAATAAAAGCCGAACAAATCCGACGGTCTAAATAAATTTCTAGAAATTAGACCTCATCATCTATAGATATCTATTACGCTACGGTTCGCTAGCTAAGTAATCAAACTACGATCTAAGGATTTTTCAGCAGATCTGCTGAACTTCTTTCACTAAAAACAAACGAATCCTAAACAATTTGAGACTTCGCCCCAGGTTTTGTATCGATGCAGAAGCCTATACTTAAATTTTATGTTATCTTCCCTGAAAGATTATCCAGGGGATTAAAGAATCTTTACTAATGTCCCAAAGGAGCAGGGAGCAGAGAAGCTTCAGATGCAGAGAAGCTCCAGATGCAGGGGAGCAGAGGAGTTTCAGCCCCCCCCAGAAGATTAAGCCCAGAAGATTAAGTGCGATCGCAACCAAACTTATCTTTAAGTTCGCTATTAAAATACTGTCCTTTTGAGGGAGCATCTTTCAAGCCTTTATAAATTGATTCGGGAACATCGTGATAAAGATAGACACTACCATTAGTAAAATCAATCTTGAGAATTTTCTTGTCCGAATCGTAATCAAAGGATTTAATAGCGGTGCTGGTACTTTTGAGGAGAGGGAAAGCGATCGCATCGCGAATACTAGGCGAGTTAGTTAGTAACATGACTAGGCGATCGATACCAATTCCCAAACCACCAGTAGGAGGCATACCATACTCTAAGGCTGCTAAGAAGTCTTCATCAACATCTTGTGCTTCTAAATCTCCTGCTGCTTTCTTCGCTGCTTGTGCTTCTAATCTTTGTCTTTGATCTAAAGGATCGGTTAACTCAGAAAAACTGTTAGCTAATTCACGTCCCACCACAAACAATTCAAATCTTTCTACTAAACCTGGTTTCGAGCGATGGGGTTTAGCTAGAGGAGAAATTTCGACAGGATAATCGATGACAAAAGTAGGTTGAATTAAGGTTGCTTCTACTTTTTGCTCAAAAGCGTGATTGAGTAAATTGCCGATCGATTGACAGTCTTCTGGTACATGAATCTTGGCTGCGATCGCCGCTTCTTTAGCTTCTGCAAAACTAGTAAAGCGATCGAAATCTAAACCAGTCTCTTTTTGCACTAATTCGTGCATTGTCACTCTTTTCCAGGGAGTAGTTAAATCGATTTGTTGTTCCTGGTAAGTAACTTTGGTAGTACCTAAAACTTCTTGAGCGACCGTACTAATCAGATTTTCAGTCAACTCGATCATATCAAAGTAATCGGCATAGGCTTGATAAACTTCGATCATGGTAAACTCAGGGTTGTGACGGGTAGAAACACCTTCGTTTCGGAAAATCCTTCCTAACTCGAATACTCTTTCAAAACCACCGACAATCAAACGCTTTAGATGCAACTCTGTCGCGATGCGGAGATAGAGATCCATCTCCAGGGTATTGTGATAGGTAATAAAAGGACGAGCATCTGCGCCACCAGCTTCACTTTGCAGTACGGGAGTTTCAATTTCTAAAAAGTCTTGTTGTTCTAAATAACGGCGAATTGCCGCAGTAATTTGAGCGCGACGGCGAAATGTTTGTCTTACTTCTGGATTGACGATTAAATCGACATAACGCTGTCTGTAGCGCTTTTCTGTATCGGTCAAACCGTGCCATTTGTCAGGTAAAGGCAATAAAGATTTGGTGAGAATAGCATATTCACTGACATAAACCGACAGTTCGCCTTTCTCTGTTCTTTTGATACTGCCTTTGATACCAAGCAAATCGCCAGTATCGGTCAATTTTTTGAGATGATTGAAAGCATTAGGTAATGCTGTCATCTTGGTATCGATTTTTTGCTTTTCTAAATACAATTGAATCGTGCCTGTCTCATCTTGAAGGGTGAAAAAAGCTAGCTTGCCAAAAACTCTACGTGCTGTAATTCTACCCGCTACAGTAACTTCTCGATCTACTTCTTCACCGCTAGCGAGATCTGCATATTGTTCTTGTAATTTAGCAGCGCGATCGCTTACTTCCCATTTATAAGCATATGGATTCAATCCCAAATTTTTAATTTCTGCAACTTTCTCCAAACGTGCAGCGCGAATTTCTGCCAAAGAAGAGTGATTTTGATGTGGTTGTTGCGATGGATCGGATGCCATAGTTACTAAGGGATTTAGACTTTTATAAATATTTAATCTTATATTTGCCTTAACTCAGGCAAACTAAGCCCAGTAATTATATCGTACTTAACTTAGTTCTTCTTCAACACTACCGAAAGATTATTAGCTGGCATTGGTACTATTTCTTGTAATTGCAAACCTCGATCGCTCGCTACTTCTAATACTCGATCGAGATCGCGCACTCCCCATTCTGGATTGCGATCGCGCAACAGGCGATCGAATTCAACATTAGTAGGTGCAGTATGCTGACCGCCACGTTTATAAGGACCATATAAATAAACAATACCTTCAGATGGCAGCAATTGACTAGCACCTGCCATCAAACCCTCACAAGCCGCCCAAGGTGCAATATGAATCATATTAATACAAATAATCGCACTTACGGAAGAATTGACTTGCTCAAACCAATCACTTTTACTTGTATCAATCTCTAATGGCAGTGCCAGATTAGTTGTATCAGTATACTTACCCCAAGCGACAATACTAGCACGAGCGTCGGGATTGGGATCGGAGGGAATCCATTGACGCGAACTCCATTTTGGCGCAAAAAAAACGGCATGTTCTCCCGTTCCACTTGCTATTTCTAAAATATCTCCGTTAGTAGGTATGACTCGTAATAATATATCTAAAATTGGTTGACGATTTCTTTCTGTGGCAAGAGCATATTGACGCGCATCTTTTTTAGAATTCATTGCTTAACTGGAGTATATAGGGTGAGAAGACGTTCACACCCCCTACTCGATCCGTGATTTAAATCGTAACCAGACTAAACTACAACCAGTTGGGCGTAGTTACGTAACTCAATTCGCAATTCGCCAGGAGCAATTAAAAACCTTCAGACTTCAGACTTTAGACTTTAGACTTAAAACTTAAAAAACTTCTGCCTTCTGCCTTCTGCCTTCGTGTATTAGTCGCTCTCCCAGGTTTGGCAAGCAACAAGTTCACCAATGCGATCGCGTAGCAAATAATCGCATCTTTCTAGTTCGCACTCTATTTGCACCCATTCCCTTGCAGGTATGTATTGGCAAAGTACATAAAGCGGCTGATGGCGACTAACAATTCCTCTTTCCAATAGTTGACGAACCTCATCTCTAATTCCATTAATAGAATATTGAAGAGGTTGAGTAGATACTGCTGTACTAATACTCATAAATTTAGCCCAGTTAGTTTGGAAACGCTCTAAATCCGATCATAATCGATGAGGGTATACCAAAACATATTAAGTTTTTCCGTATTCCCTGTTACTCAATGTAAAATAACATTGATAATTATTACACAGTTTAAGATTTTTTTTATATTTTAATTTTATTTTGACAATCCCTTAAATGCATTAAAATCATTAAAATCATGCACTAATTGCATAAAAACACTTTGAGCTATAATAGCCAAACAAAGAAAAACTATATTTATTACAATCTAGTGGACGATTTCTAATCGTTTTCCCATTCTTGAGAAGCAACTAGATCGCCAATAGAATCTCGCAGCAAATAATCGCACCTTTCTAGTTCACATTCCACGCAGATCCATTCACGAGGGGGAATGTATTGACAAAGAACGTAAATTGGTTGGTGAGGGTTAATAAAGCCTCGTTCGACTAAATGACGAGCTTCTTCTTGAATCGTATCGATCGAATAACGAACAAAAGATTGAGATGGTGCTGTTTTAACGCTCATGGCTCTTAGCTCAACTGACTATTCCCATCTCTAGTATACTTGAATAGCTAGATTAAATCTAGGATTATTGCTGTATATAAAAATACCGTTTTTCAAATCAATTAAAAAAATATTTATTTTGCGGCAGATTAAACAAACTAATATATCCTAGGCTCGCTTTGAAGATAAGAATTTAAAAAAGATTGTTTTTAGTAAGCTATTCGTAGGAAAATTAATAGCGATAGCATGGGCAACTGAATTGTATAAATCAAGAAGTGATGGTCTTCTTGTACGTTAATTTGTTAGAACAGTATGGAGAATTACCAAATCAATTCAGATTACTTAACGAGCAACCTAGCTTAATCGTTAATTGAAAGTCAGTTTATATATTTATTTCGTTCTTTGAGATTAAGAGCAACATTATAGATGAGCATCTCTAATTCTGTGGTAGCAGAATTGCTGCAATCTTTTGCCGATCGGCGACCGCAAATGTATTTTAAAGCTTCTTTGACGGCACTTTCGCACGCCATGGAAGACCGTGTTTTAGCTGGTTCAGATGAGCCATTAGTAATTGCTAGCTTTCAAAAAGAGCGCTTTTATCGACAAGAAGCTCATCGGTACAGACGTATTGCTCAGAAGACAGATCGAGTTTTTGTCTTAGCAGCACCAGAAACAGATTTTAAAAATAGCTCCGATGTCTACGAAACTGTTGCTTTTGAGGCGACAGATGCCCTCGCTCAAGAATGGCATTTAGTAATTTTGGGTCAACATTATGCTAGTTGTTTGATTTGTCGAGAAAGAATCGCGATCGGTGCGGAACAAAATAGTTCAGCAATGGATACTAACCGCCGTTTTGAAGGGATTTGGACTTTCGATCGACAAGTAACCCAAAAAGCAGCAGAACTTCTTCTCCAGCGCATTTTAACTTACAGACCAGAACTAGAAGCTAAAATCGAACAAACTTGTCAATTATTTTTAGCACCAACTTGCAAAAACGAGCTGAAATCGCCTTTTAACGATTCTTTCGAGGATAATCCTGACCCTTTCGTGCAAAGATTGGTTACATACTTACAAGCTGGACATTACAAGCTAATTAAAGCCAATAGATTCTTAGCAATTAAAGAACAAAAAGAAAGATTAATCAATTCAGTTACTACAGCCATTCGTCTTTCTCTCAATACAGAAGAAATTTTGCAAATTGCCGTGCAAAAATTAGGGGAAGGTTTGGGTGTTTGTCGTTGTATTATCTATCGCTGTTACGAAACAGACGATCGCGCCATCATCAATCATGAGTTTCTAAGTCCTGGTGTGGCTTCAATTCAAGGTCAGACTTGGTTACTCAAAGATAATCCATTCTTTCAACAAGTCCTGACTGCAAGAGAAGCTCTCAAAATTGATAATACTGCCAAGGATTCTTGTTATAACAACTCAACTATTACAAAAAATCAAAGCAAATATCTACAAGAACTGAGCGAAAAATACTCAATTGTCTCTTGGTTGTTTGTTCCCGTCATCTATCAAGGAAAATTACTCGGTATGGTAGAACTGCATCATTGCAACTCCATACCTTTAGCTTGGAAAGATGACGACGTGGCTTTGGTAAATGCGATCGCCACTCAAGTAGGAGTAGCCTTAATTCAGGCTGAAGCTTATGCTAATCTAGAAGACTTAAACGAACAACTAGAAGCTCTCGATCGCACTCGTTCTAACTTAGTTGCCATTACTGGTCATGAATTGCGTACTCCTCTATCGACAATTCGCGTCTGCTTGGAAAGTCTTGCTACCGAACCAGACATGTCTCCAGAACTGAGGCAAGTTATGCTCAACACAGCGATCGCCGATGCTGAAAGAATGCGAACTCTAGTTCAAGATTTTCTCACACTTTCCCAACTCGAAAGCGGTCGCATCCAATGGCATCCCGAACCTCTTTCCCTTCAAGAATGTATCGAGTTGGCGATCAGTCATGTCAATGCTCGCAATTTAGGCAACAATCAACCCAACATTATCGCTCCAGATTCTCTCGAATTACCTTTAGTGCAAGCAGATGGCGAATGGTTGGTAGAAGTTTTATCCAAACTCCTCGATAACGCTTGTAAATTTACTAATATTGAAGGAAGAGTGATTATTGACGCAAAAAGCAACGATTCAGATAGTGTAGAAGTGACCATCTCCGATACGGGAAGAGGCATTGAACCCTCTCGTCTCGAACGAGTTTTCGATCGCTTCTATCAAGAAGAAGGGGCATTGCGTCGTAGTGCTGGAGGTACTGGTTTGGGTTTGGCAATTTGTCGTCAAATTGTGATTAACTGGGGTGGTAAAATTTGGGCAGAATCAGCAGGAAAGGATCAAGGCAGCCAATTTCACTTTACAGTTCCCATTTTTCGCACTCCAGCCGAGAATAACCAAAAATCATCTCTGTCTAATCTCAATTCTAAGCCCAAGAAAACCAGAACTAAAGGACAAGGGGAGAAGAAAGGAAAAGGAAGTAGATAATTCGCAATTCGCAATTCGCAATTCGCAATCAGCAATATTTAGCCAAAAAACGGACAAGTTGTCGATCGAGAGCATTTCCAACTGTTGCCATTAGAGTTAGGCAAATTTTTTTCGCAAAAATAAGACATTGATCGCAAGAATTGACAAGACAAAGATCGTCTAAAAATAATAAAGTAATTAAAATCGCTAGTAATTAACATCTTTTATCAAATAAAGCATTAATCTCGATAATCTCGATTATCTGAGCATCATTGTCAATAACTAAGTCTCTGCGGAGTTTTGAAATGAAACTAGAAGGTAAAGTAGCTCTAGTTACGGGCAGTAGTCAGGGAATCGGACAAGCTATTGCGATACGCCTTGCTGCTGAGGGCGCTGACATTGCGATCAATTATCGCTCCCACCCAGAAGGTGCTGAAGAAACACTAGCTAAAGTACAAGCTGCTGGTGGTAAATGCCACATGGTTGATGGACTGACAGTTCAAGCTGATACAGGGATCGTCAGTGATGTTAAGCGTATGATTTCAGATAGCATCGAACATTTTGGCAAGTTAGATATCTTAGTCAACAATGCCGGAATTGAGAAGAATGCTGATTTCTGGGAAGTCACAGAAGCGGATTACGATGCCGTGATGAATGTGAACCTCAAAGGAGTTTTCTTCGCAACTCAGACATTTGTTAAACATTTAATTGAAACGAAGCGACCTGGAAAGATTATTAATATCAGTTCGGTACATGAAGAATTACCCTTTCCTCATTTTGCTGCTTACTGCGCCAGTAAAGGCGGAATGAAGATGCTGACGAGGAATTTAGCAGTCGAACTCGCTCCCTTCGGTATAACAATTAATAACGTTGCTCCAGGCGCGATCGAAACGCCAATTAATACTAAATTACTCAACAATCCAGAAAAGTTAGGTGCATTATTACAAAATATCCCTCTCGGTCGTTTGGGAAAACCCCAAGATGTCTCTTCGATGGTGGCTTTTTTAGCTTCTAACGACGCTGATTACGTGACAGGGACTACTTTCTTTGTTGATGGTGGTTTGTTGTGGAACTATCAGGAACAGTAGAAATGTGGCGTTGATGAGTGCGTAATGCTAAAGAACGTTTTGAATTGAGTGCAGATTTGAATATACCGAATCCCAAAACTTTTTATGGTCGAGGTAAAGAGGGGGCTGAAGTTGGTTATACAGACTATCCATTTCTAGAACTTCAGACTAGTTAGAGATTAGGAGAAGAGATTAAAGATGGAAGTGCGCGATCGCGTTCGAGAATTACTAGATTTTTTTCAAACTAATCCACCTGTAGAGCAAATTTACGAAAGATTTTACGATGAAAATGTAGTTGTACAGGAAAATTTACAACCGCCAAGAGTTGGTCGTGCTATTAGTATCGATCGCCAGAAACGGATGAATGAAAATGTCAAAGAGATACATGATTTTCAGATTGAGGCGGTGTTAGTAGATGGCGATCGATCGGTAATTGAAATGCATCTAGATCTGACTACCAAAGACGGATATCGCATTCATATTGAAGAATTGGGAATGCAAACTTGGAAAAACGGAATGATTGTTAGGGAAAGGTATTTCTACGATCCAAGTAGTTTTCAGGGCAAAGCTAAAGAAATTAATCAAATGCACTAAATCAAATCCCTTGTTCAACACCCCGTTCCCTGTTCCCTGTTCTCTGTTCCCTTTTAAAGGAGATTTTTATGCAATTTCTAGTAATCGCCAAAGTAGTTGAAGGTACACCAATGGAAAAAGTATTTCCTTTTATCAAGGATGAGGCTGCTAAGGTATGGGAATATTATGCTGCTGATGCAGTGCGATCGAGCTATTACATTGCTGATATGAGTGGGGCAGTTTTAATGCTAGAAGTACCCAATCTAGAAGCAGCACAGAAATTTGTCGCAGAGTTGCCGATGGTTCAAAACAACATCCTCAATGTTGAAATTATTCCCTTAAAACCATATACGGGAACCGAGTCACTATTTGCCAAGTAATCAACAGGACGACTATGCCAACACTTTCTATTGACAATGAGTTAGTTGCGGCGATCGCCTTATTTTCGACTAACTTGGAAAATCAGCAGCCACTCATCAATATTCTTGAAGAATCCTTTGCTACCCTCAAACAACAGCCTGGGTTTGTTTCTTTAAGTATTCACAAAAGTCTCGATGGTTTGCGTGTTGCCATTTATGACCAATGGGAAAGCCAGGATGACTTTGAAATGTTTTTTAATAGCGCTGCGGGTAAAAAATTAATCGAACAAGTATCTGCTTATCCAGTGCAATCTCACTTGTTTGAAATTATAGCCTCTCAATCGATGCCAGAAACGCCTGTACCGCCAAAAATTACTAAAGGAGGATATCTAACTCATTTTGCCGAGTTTCGCATGAAACTCGAAAATCAGCCCAAATTAGTAGAGTTGCAAAAGGAATATTTACCCAAATCTTTTGAGGAAAATAAAGGTTTGGTTTCCGCTAGTTTTCATCGATCGCTTGACGGTTTGATGTCAATTAACGGTACTTAAACAAATTTAATAATCAAAATAAGATAAAATGCTTGTAA
>CAZJTL010000012.1:0-47476 GCA_964548905.1 uncultured bacterium
GATTTGGGCTAAATTATGGCGATCGTTAGCTACTTTTGCAAGAGGTCTAATCTATACCAGCGAGTATAGTTATTTAAAATCTCTGATTAAATCGATCGGTCGCCACCAAGGAGGGTTTGTTGTCGTCACTAAGCTAGGCAGTTCGACGTAAATTAATATTGGCTTAAGCTTCTTGTTCCCTGTTCCCTATTCCCTTTTAATCACACAGAGCAGCAACGTGATGTTTGATATGATCTTCCATGAAAGTCGCGATCGTATAATAACTGTGGTCATATCCTTCTTGAAAGCGCAGAGTTAGGGGTTTATCTGCATGTTGACAAGCTTTGACAAAAACTTCTGGAAGTAATTGCTTTTGATGGTAGAAAGAATCCGCCGTTCCCTGATCGATGAGAATTGGACGACTAAATTTAGACTTTTCAACCAGTACGCTAGCATCATACTCTTGCCACTCCTCCAGATCTGCGCCAAGATAAACACTAAATGCTTTTTGACCCCACTCAGATTTTGTAGGGGCGGCGATCGGGGCAAAGGCAGAAACAGAAAGATATCGATCGGGATTTCTCAGCGCACAAACTAACGCACCATGTCCACCCATAGAATGACCAAAAATTCCTTGCTTGTCAGGAATTACAGGAAAGTTAGCAGCAATTAGTTCGGGCAACTCTTGCACTACATAACTATACATTTGATAATGACTTTTCCAAGGTGAGACTGTAGCATCTACATAAAAACCAGCACCAGTACCCAAATCCCAAGAGTCATCTTCGCCAACAATACCTGTATTGCGGGGACTGGTATCGGGTGCCACTAGCATAATTCCATATTCAGCCGCATAACGTTGCGCTCCTGCTTTAACAGTAAAATTTTCTTCGGTGCATGTCAAACCTGAAAGATAGTAAAGAATGGGAACTGGTTTGGATTTTGCTTGAGGTGGTAGGTAGACAGCAAAATTCATTGAATTATTACAGGTATCAGAGTCATGAGAGTAATAAGCAACAGTACCCCCAAAGCAGGCAAATTCGGATTTTAAGTTTAGTGAGTTAGACATATGAAACGCGATCGCAATTTAGACAACAGTTGCTTATGTAAGTCTACAATTATCAACAGCATCCATATTAAATCGTCGTTACATCCTAGCCAGTTAATTTAACTAGAAGCCTTATAATAAAAAAGCTGTTTCCTCCTGCCTCCTGCCTCCTGCCTCCTCATAACTATGGATTTAATTTCTCTTACTGGCATTCGTTGCTATGGTTATACGGGTTTTTTACCAGAAGAACAAGTACTCGGACAGTGGTTTGAAGTCGATCTAACTATTTGGGTAAATTTGGAGGCTGCTGGTAAGAGCGATAACATTGAAGATACTTTAGATTATCGCAAGGCGATCGAGTTAGTTAAGCATCAAATTGGCACCAAGAAATATGCTTTAGTTGAAAAATTGGCAGCAGCGATCGCTGAGGATGTTTTGCAATTGGAGAAAGTGGAAAAAGTTCGGGTGCAATTATCCAAACCTGCGGCACCAATTCCCGATTTTGGTGGCAAAATTTCTATAGATATTACTAGATCGAACAGCAACGGCTAGTTTTAACTTTCTTTAATTTAAAAACTCAACACTTTCTGGCTGCGTACTATAAAATTTCCATTGACCTTTGACTTTTTTTAAAATATTTAATGTTTCTAGTTTGTTATTCTTAAACTCTGGTCCACGAATTTTTTTGGTCGTTTGTACAAGTCTCACTGTTGCTTCATTTTCAGATATTTTTATAATATCAATACTGTTGATTTCATATTTTATATCGTAATGAGCAAATAACGTTGTTAATAGCTCTTTAGATTGTGCATAATCTGGGGCTTGAGGATGAATTGTTGCTAAATAAGCCGCTATATTTTCTTCGTTTAAAGCTTTTAAACTTTTGTAAAATACTGCCTTAATATCTTTGGCTTGACTTGTACTTTTGCTGTTTAAATCTTTGTCTTGTTCTGAGAGTGCGATCGCAGCCTTAAAGTCTTTAATATATTGTTTAGTATTTATCTGAGCGTTGACTGTTTGAGTCAAGACGGACATTACTAAAATTGTATCGATCGCTAAGCATAATTGAAATTTTCTAGAAGCCAATAAAATCATATTTATTCTTATAAGTTTTGAAAATCTAACTTTAATGCCAAGCTAACCGATCGAATTGAATTGAGCAATAACTTTTATCTTCGATCGCAAACAAATATAAATATTGATTGCTTTTTCTTTGCAATTAGCTAAAAAGAAAATCTTCTACTCAGTTGAAATACGTAGACATTTTTGATTGCTCACCTCAATCGATAATCAGATGAAATAGTCAGCATGAAGCAGGAAAGAGAAAAATATACTATTTTCTTGTGGGTAATTATGATCGCAATGTGTTGAAGAGTGCGATCGCTATACTTACACAATACTTAAGTGAAATTACTATTTCAACAACTAAGCAAAATATTCTGCCAGCAATTTTTCAATGAATTCCTCTATTTACGCAACATTTTTGAGGTGGTTATGCTGTAGCAGTAAAAAGTAGTTAACTAGATTTTTGAACAAGTTTAATCTTAAATATTTATTTAATTTACCTAAGTATTTAAAACGACTCAAGAGTTATTTTTTTTAAGATTTAAATAAAGTCTGTAATTTATAGCTAACCATAGTAATTTCAGCATAAGCCTCTCAATAGGACTTAAACATGCAGCACGAATCACACTTAAATCATCATTTACATAACTCGTCTGACTTTTTAAAGAACTTAAATATTGACGATTTAGGATTATCAGATTTATTTATTATTCCTTCAACATACGATCGCTCGGCAGTGGGCAACACTTGTGAAGATGTCGATCTAGAATCTTGGGAAAATGCAGAGCTAACCGAGCAACCAAATGGCATCAAAATCAATTTAATTAAAGCACAAGAGCTAGCTAGAAACGAGCTACTTAAACTATCTGAATCTTCAGTTTTAGAAGATAAATTAAAACTAGTTTTTGGAGATAGCTTTGACTCAGAATTAGCACTTCAAATCTTAGAAAAATTTGCTCATCAAGACTTTAGCGAATTAGCAGGAATAGAGTTAGTTGACAAGGACGCAATCGCAGGTGGTGAGGGTGCTTTTGTTAGCGCGATCGAAATAATTTATCTAAGTAATCAATTTCTCGAAGCTAATTTAGAAAATTCTCAAGCAATTGGTCATGTATTGATAGAAGAGCTTGAGCATTATTTAGACGATCGAGTTAATAGCGATGAAATTGTTTCTCTTTTCCCCACATCCGATCTCGCGATCGACTCCAAAATTTCTTTCAATAGCTATATCTCACCAACTATTATCGATGCTCATTTCGACGGCGATTTACACATCGATCTCTATAAAGAAGATAATTTTATAACAACTCTATTTAAATTAGATCCTTTCAAAGATAATCAAGCAATTAGTTTAAAAGATTTAGAACCAATTTTGTCTGAGTTATCTCAAGAAGGAGACTATTCTCTCAAAGTCAGCATCATTAGTCCTGATGGTACTACCAAAGTACTTGGTAGCGTAGATAAACTCTTGCAGAATTAGAAATAAGTACCTAGGCAAAATTAATTGAATATTTGGAGTAGGTAGGCAAGAGGCAAGAGGCAATAGGCAATAGGTAATACACTAGATCGAAAAGTCGGTGAATTAGCTAACCTGGCAGCCGATGGAGATGCAGATTCTGAAACAGCTATTAAGATTCTCAAACAGGCAGGTAAAAAACGTCAAAAATATGATGGAAGATGAATTTTCTTTTCCTATTGGTTATCAATTAGAAGGTTTATTAGCGATTGAAGATACCGAATTTGGTGGTGATGAAATTTGTTTAGATCGAGTTGAATTGATCTTTCGCCTAACTCAAGATGTAATTATTCTACAACCACTTGCTGATACTGACGAGATAAATATAAGTATAAAATCTATTGCTAAAATCCCGACCCACAAATCTGCTTCATTAAGCTTAGTCAATAATCCAACTTGGATTAAACCTATTCGCAATTCGCAATAGCCTACGGCACGACTACGTCTACGCAATTCGCAATTAAAAAAACTTCAGACTTTAGACTGTCTTACTTTAGACTTTTATTCCCTCCTGCCTTCTGCTCCCTAAATTCTATATTTGTTGTTAGCGAACACATCCCAGAGCGCATTAGCATTTAAGATGAAATAATATGTGGCTCAAAAGTTTAGATGTGTAATGCACCTAGCGAAAATTAATAGGGGCAACACTCTGAGGTTTGGCTCTGTTTGTCAGCTTTAGAAATGAGTTTGACCGATTTGGGCTTTAGCCTCCCGCAAGCCGCAAGGCTTTTAGCCTTCGTGGTTAGGGAATTTGAGGACGGGGCTTATAAAGGGGCGGCGGACAAGGTGGCGAAGTAAATTCGCCACAACCGCCTTGCGAATTCGATTCGCCCCACAGCCCCTCCTTTAGCCATACATTGCGGCACAGAAGGGACTATGATGAAAGCTTTTGTCTATAGGTTGTATCCCACTAAAACTCAAGTTAAAAGCCTTGAAGAAATGCTTACTACTTGTAGGCATTGGCACAACACTTGTTTGGCAGAGCGTAAAGAAGTTTACGAGCAAGAAAAGAAAAGCACTTCCAAGGTCGAACAACTTCGGAAAGTAAAAGAAATCAAGGCTTCTAACCCTTATGCCAACAAGGTACATAGCCATGTTCTTCAGAATGTCGTACAAGACTTGGATAAAGCTTTTAAAGCGTTTTTTCGTAGGCTGAAGGCTGGTGAGACTCCAGGCTATCCAAGGTTTAAAGGAAAGAATCGCTGGAAAAGTTTTGGATTCAAAGAATACGGCAATGGATTCAAAATTGATGGTCGCAGATTGAGGCTGTTTGGTATCGGTCGTGTTGCTGTTCGCTGGCACAGACCAATCGAGGGGAAAATTAAAACCGTTCGCATCATCAAAAAAGCTGGTAAATGGTACGCTTGCTTTGCCTGTGAGGTTGAACATAATCTGCTTCCAACAACGGGGAAAGAAATTGGTATTGATGTTGGCATTACCAGTCTGATTACTACCAGCGACGGCGATAAGATTGATAATCCAAGGTGGTATCGCAACCAACAACGCAAGCTTAGAGTTTTGCAGCGCCGAGTTTCTCGTCGAAAGCTTGGTTCTTACAATCGACGTAAAGCGGTTTTGGCATTGCAGCGTCAGCACGAACACATCGCCAACTCTCGCAAAGATTTCCTCGACAAGCTGGTCTACTGGCTGATAACCAACTACGACCGCATCGCCTTGGAAGACTTGCGGATCGTCAACATGGTGAAAAACCACAAACTCAGTAAAAGCATATTGGATGCTGGCTGGGGATACCTGATACAAAGACTTCTCGATAAAGCGGAAGAAGCTGGTCGAGTCGTCAGTTTGGTTAACCCTGCCTACACCTCCAAAAAATGCTCGAATTGTGGCTTTCTGTTTGAACATTTATCTCTCAAAGATAGATGGATTGATTGCGATTGCGGTTTCTCAGGTTGCCGCGATTGGAATGCAAGTCTAAACTTGCTTGGGCTAGGACGTAGCCTTTGGACGTTAAGCTCTACAATGGTAGGGTTGGTCTGAGAAGCTACACGGCTTCTAGCCGTCGTAGAGCGTCACAAGATCGTTTGAGGTATTATTTATGGGTTCGCTACTGGAAGTTTCTGCGTCAGAGTTAAGCATGTTATCTACTTCTCATCTGTTACTGCGCCATCGACTAAAATTAATTGAGCATTTGTGGGAGTCAGTTTTGCTTTCTGAATGTGGACAGGAGCTAGTCAATTTGTTGCAAGAAATGCGATCGATTTCTTCACCAGAAGGGCAAGCAACTGATATACCCAAATCTTCAGCAGCTCAGTTAGTGGAAAAATTGCCTCTTAATGACGCGATCGCTGCTGCTCGTGCCTTTGCTCTCTATTTTCAGCTAATCAATATCGTCGAACAACATTACGAACAAAAAGAGCAACAACTGATCAAGCGCTACAGCGATCGCGACGATCGCGACGATGGTAGTAAGCAAACAGAACAGATCAAAAATCTGCTTCCTGGTACCGAGCAATTAGAAAATAGCCTTCTCCAACAAGAACATACCGAGCAAAAACCTGGGACATTTCAGTGGCTCTTTCCCTACCTCAAACAAATTAATATGCCACCCAGGAAAGTTCAACAATTACTAGAACAACTTGATGTCAGATTAGTCTTTACCGCTCACCCAACCGAAATAGTACGTCATACTATCCGTAAAAAGCAGCGTCGGATCGCGCAGATCTTACAGAAATTAGACCAAGCTGAAGAAGCAGTAAGCGGCATGGGTTTACCTAGTTCCTGGGAAATTGAGGCAGCAGTTGCTCAATTGATGGAAGAAATTCGCTTGTGGTGGCGTACTGATGAGCTACATCAATTTAAACCCAAAGTTTTAGATGAAGTAGATTACGCGCTGCATTATTTCCAAGAAGTTCTCTTCGATGCGATTCCTCAGTTATCTTTTCGTCTCAAACAATCTCTACAACGTAGTTTCCCTTGGATGGAGGGACCACGCAATAATTTCTGTCATTTTGGTTCTTGGGTTGGAGGAGACAGAGATGGTAATCCTTTTGTCACTCCCCAGGTTACTTGGGAAACTGCTTGCTATCAGAGAGGTTTAGTACTAGAAAAATATATTCAGTCGATTCAGGGATTGAGCGAATTATTGAGCTTATCTTTACACTGGAGTAGCGTTCTGCAAAATTTACTCGATTCTCTGGAAAAAGATCGATTGCAAATGCCAGAAATATACGAAAAACTGGCAATTCGCTACCGTCAGGAACCCTATCGGCTCAAATTAGCTTATATTAAAAAGCGTTTAGAGAATACCCGCGATCGCAATAAACTGCTCTCTACCCCAGAAGATCGTCTCACCGTTGCTAAAACTATTCCCGAAAATATTTATCGTTGCGGCGAAGAATTTTTAGCAGAATTAAGCTTAATTAAAAGAAACCTTGAGGAAACAGGCTTAAGTTGCCAAGAACTAGATCATTTAATTTGTCAGGTAGAAGTATACGGTTTTACTCTGACTCAGTTAGATTTTCGTCAAGAATCGTCTCGTCATGCCGATGCGATCGCCGAAATTGCTGAATACTTGCAACTGCTCCCCATCTCCTACAAAGAGCTTGCCGAATCTGAGAAAGTCGCTTGGTTAATTCAAGAATTAAAAACTCGTCGTCCCCTCATTCCTGCTGAGATGTCGGTTTCTGAGAAAACTTGGGAAACGATCGAAACCATGCGAATCTTAAAGCAACTGCAACAGGAATTTGGCTTGGAAATTTGCCATACCTATATCATCAGCATGACTAACGATGTTAGTGATGTACTCGAAGTAATGCTCTTGGCAAAAGAGGCAGGCATTTATGACCCCGCCACCAGTTCTAGTTGTTTGCGAATCGTACCTTTGTTTGAAACAGTAGATGACTTACAAAGAGCGCCTTCGGTGATGAGTGCTTTGTTTGAGTTGCCTTTCTATCGCGCTTCTTTAGCAGGGGGGTACGAACAGTTAGCTCAGCTACAACAGGAAACCAAGGAAGGTGAATGTAAACCAGCTTTGTTGCAACCTGCTAATCTTCAAGAAGTGATGCTAGGTTACTCCGATAGTAACAAAGATTCAGGTTTCTTAAGCAGCAATTGGGAAATACACAAAGCCCAAAAAGCCTTACAAAAGATAGCGGCTCAATATGGCGTAAACTTACGTATTTTTCACGGTCGCGGTGGTTCTGTCGGTCGTGGTGGTGGTCCTGCTTATGCGGCAATTTTGGCACAACCTACTGCTACAGTTGAAGGCAGAATCAAAATTACCGAACAAGGAGAAGTATTAGCTTCTAAATACTCCTTACCCGAACTAGCACTGTATCACTTAGAAACAATCACCACGGCGGTAATTCAGTCCAGTTTGTTAGGAAGCGGTTTCGATCGCGTCGAACCTTGGAACAACATTATGGAAGAATTATCAGCGCGATCGCGCCAAGCTTATCGATCGTTGATTTACGAACAGCCAGATTTTATTGATTTCTTCCTCTCAGTCACTCCTATTCAGGAAATCAGTCAACTACAAATAAGTTCTCGTCCCGCCAGACGCAGTAGCGGCAAAAAAGACCTTAGCACCTTAAGAGCAATTCCTTGGGTGTTTAGTTGGACACAAAGCCGCTTTCTCTTACCAGCTTGGTATGGTGTAGGAACTGCTTTGAATGATTTTCTCAAGCAAGAACCAGAGAAAAATATGCACCTATTGCGTTACTTTTACGTCAAGTGGCCGTTTTTCAAAATGGTGATTTCCAAGGTTGAGATGACTCTATCCAAAGTTGACTTACAAATAGCAAAACATTACGTTCAAGAGCTTTCACCACCAAAAGACAGAGAACGTTTTGAAAGATTATTTGAACAGATCGCCAAAGAATACCGTCTCACCAAAGAAATGATCCTGCAAATTACCGAGCGAGAAAATCTTCTCGATGGCGATCTAGCTTTACAGCGATCGGTACAATTACGTAACGGGACAATCGTTCCTCTCGGATTCTTGCAAGTATCTCTACTCAAACGTCTACGTCAATATAGCTCTCAAGCTGAGTCAGGAATGGTTCACTTCCGCTTTAGTAAAGAAGAATTGCTCAGAGGCGCAATGTTAACGATTAATGGAATTGCTGCTGGTATGCGGAATACTGGTTGAAATAGGGGTTAGGGGTTAGGGGTGTAGGGTGTGGGGTGTTATGAACAATTCCCGTCAAACATTAAATTAGTTTAAAATTAAGCCCTAAAAGATTGATTTGTATTTTTTTACCACATATGATAAGGATCTTCTGAAGCCATAACATCTTCTTAGACTTTCATCAGAAACATGGCAGAGATGCAATTTAACGAATCGCAATCAGCACTCAGCTTGTCGAGCGAGGAAAACTCGCTGTCTGATTCTCCTCAATCATTGACAGATAATTCCAGTGAGCTATCTTTGAGTGTAACTAACAATTTAGATGACTCAAATCATTTGGAAACAAGTCAATTAGAGCAACAAGACCGAAAAAATAGCGATCGATCTACGGATATTTCTTTTTTACTCAAAGTGGTAGATATACAACAAAAAGAATTAGAAAAATTGCAATCATCTCTCAAAGATTTAGGCAATCTCGTAGCAATTAGAGTCAATAATCTTTCCGAACAAATCAGTTCGCGCCAAGAAGACTGTACGCGGATTGCTAGAAGGATTCAAAATGAAGATGATGAGAAAAGAGTTCAATCAGAATTCCTCGAAAAAAAATTAAGCATTTTAGCAGAGAGAAATCGCGATTTAGAACTAAAAAATTCGCAGCTAGAAATAAAATTAAGCGAATTAGAAGAAGAGCATAGACTGATTTTGGAAGAAGTAGGAATCAAAAGTAAGCAAGTAACTCAGCTAGAAACAGAGAGACAAAAATCTCAAGAAGAACTTCAAAGTCTCAAGTCCCTTCTGACTCGAACAACTAATCAACTAGAATTTAATCACGGACAAATTGAAAGAATACAAAAGCAGCTATCTGAAGAAAAATCTTTGTCAAAGCAACTCAAAATAGACAATGAAGCTTTGATAGCTGAACTCGAAGAAAATAAATTAGAAAATATTAATCTGCAAAATTCTTATTACAGTGAACTGAAATCGATCGCCGATCGCGCCGAGCGACTGGAAACAGAAAAACAAAACCTTCAACTAGATATTGAAGAGGCTAACACTCTACTGGGAAATTTACAGCTAGATAATAAAAACTTACAAGTAAAATTAAAAGAAACTGAAATCGCCCACAAGAAAACGCAAAAGGATTTTGAGCAAGTAACTACAAATCTTAGGGATGAGTTAGATGTAGCGGCGAGAAAAATCGGTCGCTATCAATCGCGAATTAATTTGACTAAATTACAAACATTATTATTAATTGCCTTTGTTTCTGCTACTTCGATCGTTCTATTTAATTTCCTTAAACCCGCGATCGTGCAGAAAAATTCAGCCAACCAGCCTTATAGCGAGTTGATGAATTAACAGGGAGCAGGGAGACGGGGAAGCGGAAGAAGCAGAGGGAGCAGAGGGAGACTGGGGGACTGGGAGACGGGGAGAAATTTTGAATTTTGAATTTTGAATTTTCTCCACACTCTACACCCTACACCCTACACCCTACACCCTTGCCTTCCTTAAGACATAATTTCTTTACCAACCGATCGATATCTCGACCAACCAATACGCGATCGCGGATCGGGATAATCTTTGACAACTACACCTCGAAATGGCGATCTTTCAAAAGCAACTAATCGAGGAATATCGGTCTTAAATAGAGGAATCTTGGCTTCTTCTAGCGCTTTTCTGGCTTCACGACCATTTTTTGTCCGAGGATCGACCATAGTAAGGAGAACTTTAAAATTAGCCTTCCATGAATGCATCAACTCGACAGTTTTGAGAGTAGTATCTATATCTAGATGATTGGGTGTAGTGGGAATAATTAAGATATCGCTGCCATAAGCTAAATCTTCTAATTCTTCTGGTTCTGGTCGTGCCTGAGTATCGGTGATAATATGGGTATATTTTGAAACTAAGCTAGTCGCGCCTGCTTGGGAAGCGACATAGAAAGGTAATTTATCTTCTTTTGACCAAACTAGCGCCGAACGATTTTTATCGGCATCGATTAATAAAGTTTCTCCCTTATCTTGAAAATAGGCAGCTAAGTGAATAGCTGTGGTAGTTTTACCAACTCCTCCTTTGAGAGCAGTAATAGCGACTAGCATAATCTAGTAATCCTATTTAATTTGTGAACTTAACATTTTAGCTAAAAGCGATCGGCGATCGACAGCGTCTAGTAAGGTGGGCAGTGCATCGCCCTACCATGGAGTTTAGTACTAGCTGGCTTTTATGAATAGGTAACGATTCGGTTACTTAATAGAAGTTTAAAGGTTTCGCGAAACATGATGAGAAAATTACTTATTATTTCTTAAAAATTATTTCCTTGTCATAATGAAGTCGAATGAAGCGCTACGCAAAAGCATATTTCATATTTTTTGTCAAGTTCGAGGAGTATTTCATTTTAAAGTAAAGAAATTTTCTTGGATTTTTTTCGTTCATCAAAACTTAATCCGCCAGCACCAAACGCGATCGTCATTAACAATCCGCCCATAATGGCAAGGTTTTTCCAAAAACTAATTAGTTGAGACGGATCGGCGATCGGATTGTGAAAAACAAAGGTAGCTGGAATAATAAAAATCAATAGTAAGATAGCACCAATTTTGGCTTGATAACCGAAGATAATCGAAAGTCCGCCCAAAATTTGAAAGGCGATCGTAAAAATGAGTATTACGAAGGGGAAGGGAACACCGGCACCAGCAATTTGTTGTTGTGTTTCGGCAAAACCAAAGAAAAGTTTACTAATGCCAGAGTAGACAAAGATGGCAGCTAAAAAACTTCTGGCTACAAGTGCCACAAACGACTGGAAATTCATATCAATCAAGCGATCGCGCTAATTTTTTAGATCGTACTAATATTTTTTGTTAATTTATCTTACTGAAATCAGATAAATCTGCAATAAAATTTTGATAAAAATATTTTTACGATCGCTATAGCTCATGCTTGGCTCATATTTGGATGGACAATCTACACAAGTCTATCTTTATGCCTATATTTGCTGTAATGTAAATTTTTTTGCCTTAAAAATATTTCTTTTGACTGTTTTGGCTGCGAATATAATATGTTCTGATTTAGATAAGCAAATAATTATCAGTAAAAGTAAAATTCGATTAATTTTTCCTTAAAAAAACACCTCAAAACAGAAAAGTTGCTGCCATATTCAAGATAAAAAAAATTGAACCACGATATATGAATCGTAAAGAACCAAAAATTATTTTAATTAGCGCACTAGCAGAATCTAATCGAGCGATCGGTAAAGATGGCAAGTTACCATGGCCTTACATCGCTGAAGATAGTAATAGATTTCAGGAATTGACGAAGGGACATCCTGTAATTATGGGACGGAAGACTTGGGAATACGATCTGGAGAAAACTCCATTGGTTGAACGTTCTAATGTAGTCATTTCATCTAAGACGCAAAACTTTGAGCATCAACATAGCGATCGCAAACGACCATTTGAAATAGCTTTTGTTTCATCTTTTCGAGAAGCACTGAAAAAAGCTAATAACGCCGATCGTCAACTAGTCAATACCGATTATACCTATATTATTGGTGGCGCAGTTATTTACGAGCAAGCCTTAGAAATGGCAGACATATGGGAACTAACAATTGTTGAGGGTGAGTTTAACGGCGATACCTTTTTCCCAGAGTATCAACATTTAATTGGTACTAAATTTGAAAAAGTTAACGTCGAAAAACGTCCTGGTTTTCGCTTTGAAACCTATAAGAAAATTGCTGCTTAATAGCCGTCAGCCGTCAGCCTTCAGCAGGATTTAGAAAACAGGAAAGTCACGTCTTCTCAAGTAAACCTGCTGCCTGCTCCCTGCTCCCTGCTGAGGCGCGGATGGCGAACCTGTGTCGCCATAGTGAGCGCCGTCCCTGCTCCCTGCTGATAGCTGATAGCTGATAACTGATAGCTAAATTGGCAGTTCAAAATTAAGAATGAAATTAACTATTTGCTTGTGAATATCATAGGTATCTTCACTACCATTTATTTTGAGCAATAAGCCATCATAGTGATTAAAAATATCTTGGTAATTTTTCTTGACTGCTATTAATTTTTCCTTGTTTTCGTAAACTTCATGGAAAGAACGATCTTGGAGTCTAACTAAAGATAATTCCACAGGAATATCTAGGTAAATAACCAGATTGGGATTGGGAAATTTTTCGTTTAATTTTCTGGTTAATTCAAATTGTTCGGGTGTGTGGCTGTTATATGCCAAAGAAGAAAAATAATATCTCGGAGTAATAATATTAAACCCATCATTAATTAATTTAAAAACACCATCTCGTTCGTTATGAAGATGATCGTGGCGATCGGCAGCAAATAAATAAGCCATTTGTTCATCAAATTTTTGGCGATCGCTAGTAAAAACAATTCTTTGTTTTAAGGTTTCTCTAATTAAATTACCGATCGGTCCGCTAGAAGGTTCGGGACTAATTACAGCTTTGCTTCCTCTGGTAATTAAATAATCTTTTAAGAGCTTAGCTTGAGTTGATTTACCCGAACAATCAATTCCTTCAAAAACGATAAATGATTTTTTGTTCATTGTTCATTGTTCATTGTTTGCAACTAATAGCTGATAGCTGATAGCTGATAGCTAACCTCTGCGCCAGCGTAGCCATATCTCTAAGAGATTTTGCATAGTTTGATTTTGGTTGAGTTTTTGTTGGTGAAAGTCGATCGCTATTTGTTGTAAAATTTCTGAGTAAGTTAAAGAAACATTGGGAAAGTCTAGAGCAAGTAAATTTTTTAGTTTAATTTTATTTGCCATCGCTAGGGCGATCGTGCTGACTAATTCTCCTGCTCGATCGCCTAGAATATGTGCGCCCAATATTTTACCGTCAGAACGAAGTACTAATTTATATAAACCTGTCGTTTCTCCTGTAATTAGTGCTTGAGTATTATTTTTAAAATATTGTCTGCCTATATAAATATCTTTGCCATAACTTTTTCTTGCTTGTGCTTCTGTCATGCCAACTCTAGCTAAATTTGGTTGACTGAAAATTGTCCAGGGAATACAGCTATAATCGACTGAGAAAACTGGCAAAAACAAAGAATTTTTCACAGCAATATTAACTTCATATTTAGCTAGATGAGAAAGAGAATACCCTCCGATTAAATCTCCACATGCATAAATTTTGGGATTAGTTGTTTGTAATTTTTGATTAACAAAAATCATTTGTCGATCGAATTTAACACCTACTCCTTCTAAATTCAAATTTTCAACATTTGCTTGTCTATTTGCAGTCAAAATAATTTCATCAGTTTCGATCGCCTGGTTTCCTGCTTGTAACCATTTTCTTCCAGCTAAATTTTTTAGTTGAGTTACAGGAGCATCGGTAAAAATTTTTACTCCTTCTGCTTCGAGTTGTGCTTGAATCAGCATCGAGATTTCTGGATCTTCTTGAGGTAATAAACGCGAACTTTTGACTAAAAGTAAAACGTTTTTACCCAATCGTCTCAAGGATTGCGCTAATTCGATCGCAACAGGTGAACCTCCAATCAATACTAAATCATCGGGAAGAAAATGTAATTTATTTTGTCGCCACAGATCGTTAACTGTAAGCAAATTGACTGAATCGCTACCATTAATGTTCGGGACAACAGTATGGGAACCAGTAGCAATTAAATAAGCAGGCGATCGCAATTGTCGATTATTAACCACAAACGCGAGTCGGGGAAGACGACAAAACTCACCGCGATCGCTAATAATATCTACTCCTAAAGCAGCTAGAGATGCTAGAGAAGACTGAGATTTTAAAGTAGATGCGATTGCTTCTGTCCAAATGCTAGCTTGTTTGAGAGCATCAACAGAATTGGCAAACATATCTGGAGCGATCGAGCCAGAAAAAAGATTAAAGCGATCGCTCTCAATTTTGTGATTTTCTTTTGCTATCTCAGCTAAAGTACGACTAAAAATTGCCTCACAATTATCTGAATAAGGCTCCAATCCTTGTTTGACTAAAGCAACACGCGCTTTTAAAGTAGCAGCAGTAGCAGCAGCATAAATTCCCTCCAGACTACATCCGACTACAACCAAATCGTAGTTAAATGCCATAACGCGCTCATACAGACAAATGGGGTACCTTATGTATTGTGCCTAATTTCGGTATTGACTGCTTCAAATCTTCCTAACTTAGCTATCTGCTCCCCTGCTCCCCTGCTCCCTGCTCCCTGCTCCCTGCTCCCTGTTATTTCAAACTATCAATTGTCGTTCCACGAGTGTAAGGATTCCAGGTATTCATTTCTTCGCCAGAATAACTATTGAGTTGAGCTTTGCTCTCTGCATCCAAACCTTGCGCCATGCTAAAGTCTGCACCAGCAATGCTTTTTAGATGACTTAAATCTGCACCTGTTAAATCTGTTGCTCGAAAATCTGCTGAGTCTAATTCGGCTCCACCTAGTTTGGCGTTACGCAAACAAGCGCCTGTTAAAATGGCTTTACTGAGGTTAGCACCGCTTAAAGATGCATCTTCTAGATTGGCTTGAGTTAGATCTGCTCCACTTAAATAAGCACCGATTAACTTTGCTCCTGTCAAATCTACTCCTCGTAGATTAGCTGTATTTAGATAGGCTCCAGTTAAATTAGCACCTGGTCCAACTGCACCGCTACTTTTATAATTAAAGCTATCGGGCCAAGTTGTTTCTCGATCGTAAAGGGCTACTTGCAACTTTATATCAGTGCAATTAGCATCTGTTAAATTAGCTCGTCGTAAATCGGCTCGATTTAGATAAGTTCCAGTTAAATTAGCTCCTGTTAAATTAGCTCCTGTTAAATCCGCGCCTCGCAGATCTGCTTGTTGTAAATTAGCACCAGCAAGATTAGCTCCACGCAAATTAGCATTAGTGAGTGTACTATTACTGAAATTAGCTTTTTCTAAATTAGTATTGCTCAAATCGATTTGATATAAATCTTTTTGACTCAGATCGACATTTGTTCCGTCTTGAGAAAAGCGAATACGTTCAATTATTTCTTGATTAGCTAGAGAATTAGTTTGCATCTTAAATATCGTCAAAATCGTTCTGTTCGGCTCAGGCTAAATTCTATTTTCGGTCAATTTCGTCTCACTTGTTGTCATAGATAGTTTAGTTTCTCTACAGAGCGTTACAAATCTTTAAAGCAAATACAGGAAATATAAAGATTAATCCGAAAAAGATTCTGGCAAACTAAATTAACTGTTAGTTTTTACGACGATATCTATCCAAGGAATTCTGCCAATGGGGTTTGTAATTAGTACAGTCAACATGAAAGGAGGAGTCGGAAAAACCACTCTGACTGTCAACTTAGCTACGTGTTTGGCTAAAAATCATGGCAAACGGGTACTTGTATTGGATTTAGATTCGCAAATTAGTGCCACTTTGAGCTTGATGTCTCCCTATGATTTTGCCAAGGTTCGCAAAAAAAGACGCACCTTAAGCTATCTTCTCGACGGTATTATTAATCCTAATCCATGGGGGAAGCTGAGCGTTGAGGATATTGTTTATCCTTCTATCTGTAATGTTGAAGGTTTAGAGTTATTGCCAGGAGATATTGAGCTTTATGACGAATACTTAGTATCAGAAATGCTGCACAAGCAAGCTCTCGATCACTCAGAAGAAGATTTCGATCGAGTTTGGAGCAACTTCGAGAGAGTCTTGATTCACTCAATTATCGAGCCAATCATTGATAAATACGATTTTATTATTATGGATTGCGCTCCAGGTTATAATTTACTCACTCGTAGCGGCATTGCAGCTAGTAACTTCTATTTGTTGCCAGCACGTCCCGAACCTTTATCGGTAGTAGGAATGCAATTGCTGGAACGAAGAATTACCAAGCTCAAAGAAAACCATCAATCTACACAAAAACTGAATTTGCAGTTACTAGGGATTGTATTTATCGAATCTGGTGGTGGTTTGCTGGGACGATATTATAAACAAGTAATGAATCGTGTCAGGGGAGATTTTAGTCCCGATCGCTTATTTCAAAACACGATTCCCATGGATGTTAACGTTGCTAAAGCAGTCGATTTGTTTATGCCTGTCGTGGTAGGAATGCCAAATTCATCAGGTTCTAGAGCTTTTCTGAAATTGACTGAAGAGTTTCTCAGTAAAGTTGACGCTTTAGCTGCTGCACCTGTGTAGGGAGTAGGGTGTAGGGAGTAGGGGAATAAGTAGGAAGTAGCAAGTAGCAAGTAAAAAACTTCAGACTTTAGACTTATGTACGGACGTTCCATGGAACGTCCCTACGACTTCTGTACGGGCGGCGCTTTTTATTCGGAGGAAACCTTACGTCCCTTTCGTGGCGAAGTAAATTCGCCACACGGGACTTCCGAATCCGCGCCTTGCGAATGGCAAGAAAGCCCCTACCTGCCTTCTGCCTTCTGCCTTCGCACTTCTGCCTTCTCTCTAACCCCTAACCCCTAACCCCCATTTACAGTGACAGAACTTTATTGGCTCGATCGCATAACCACTTCACAGCGCCTTCAAGTAGGCGATCTGGCTATGGTGTTGAGTCAGTTGACACAAAAAGGCTATCCTGTTTTGCCTGGTTTTGCGATCGACTCTTCTGTCGTTAAAGATTTTTTTGCCTCTGTTACTGAATCGTTTATCGTCGATCTTCCTGCTTCTTCTTTGCACTTAGATGTAGATAACTACAGAATTCTCCAACAGGTAGCTCAACAAAGTCGTCAGGCAATTATTGATGCTCCTTTGCCGTCGTCATGGCTAGAAGAGGTTTACGCCCAAGCACAGAAGTTAAATACTTCTGCTTTAATTTTACGACCTTCGGCGATCGCTCCCGAATTAGAATTTTCAGATTATGCTAGCTTATTGCGATCGCAAGCTTGTTGGTTATCTGCTGCAAGTTTAGCTGCTGCTTTGAAATTGGTCTGGGCGCAATTATTTACTGCCAGAAGCTTATTTTATACCAAGAAAGCTGGTATCGATTTACAACAAATCGAATTAGCGGTATTAGTTCAGCCATTAAGAAACGCAGTTGCTTCAGGAAGAGCAATTATTACCGATCGAGTGGTTAAGGTTCAAGCTACTTGTGGATTAGATGACAGTCTCATTTTAGGTGAAGTATTACCAGACGAGTATCAAATTCAATTGGCAACAGGAACAGTAGAAAGACAAAGCATTGGTATTAAAACTCGTGCCTATCGACTACGCGAACAATCGTCAATATCAGATTACCAAGAAGATTGCGTGGAAACTTACCTATTGAGCGAGCAAGAACAAGAATCCTCAGCACTAGACTTGGTTTATTTACCTCAACTGATTGGTTTACTGCAAAAAATCGCAACAGAAACCTCATCAGCAAAGACTTTGAGATGGACTTTAAGTCAACCAGATATCAGTCAATCTCAAGCAGAATTTTATCTAACTGAATATACAACTAACAATCACTACAAAACGGTTACAGCATCAGCTCATAATTCCTCAACCAACTCGATCGCCGATCGCACTCAAACACTTTTACATGGATTAGCCGCATCATCGGGAGTGGCAATCGCAACAGCACTAACGCTTCAAGTCTCTGAGATCGAGCCAGATCGAATTCCTGAAGGAGTTGTCTTAGTAGCCAAAAATATTACCTTAGCAGGACTACCATTGCTCAAAAAAGTGGCTGGTTTAATTATCGAACAAGCAGGAATTACTAGTCACGAGGCAATTTTGGCAAGGGAAATGAAAATTCCTGCGGTGGTTGGGTTAAAAGATGCTACGCAGGCGATCACCACTGGAGAAACGGTTTTGGTTAACGGTAATACTGGAGAAGTTTATTTGGTAACAGGGAGCAGGGAGCAGGGAGTAGGGAGCAGGGAGCAGGGAGCAGGGAGCAGGGGAGCAGGGAGCAGGGGAGCAGAGGAGCAGAGAGGCAGAGAGGCAGGAAAACTTATTTTAGATGATTATCTATCACAAGCCAATAATTACGAGATCGCTACTCAATTAATGGTTAATTTGAGTCAACCGAGTTCGATCGCTGAAGCTTCTGCTTTATCTATAGATGGAGTGGGTTTGTTGCGCTCGGAATTGATGCTAGTAAATTTACTTTCTGCTCAACCTCTAGAGCAATGGTTAACTGATAGTCAAAAAGCAGATTTGCTGGAACGTTGGACTGAGGCGATCGCTCAATTTGCTGCTGCTTTTGCACCCAGACCAATATTTTATCGTTCTCTTGATGGCTATGCTGCTTACTTATCTAACGGCAATTCTCTGCAATTAAGACGAGGAAGCTACAATTATCTGCTCGATCCGTCTTTATTTGAGTTGGAGTTAGAAGCACTATTAAAAGTGCAACAGCAAGGATATAAGAATCTCAAGTTAATTCTTCCTTTTGTTCGTAGTATTGAAGAATTTAGTTTCTGTCGCCGTCAAATTGAAAGAATTGGGTTAACTAAACAATCTTCTTTTCAAGTTTGGATTATGGCAGAAGTCCCTTCAGTTATTTTTCTGTTGCCAGAATATATTAAGGCAGGAGTTCAAGGAATGGCGATCGGTACTAACGATTTAACTCAATTGCTGTTGGGAATCGATCGAGATCAGACTAATAGCAATACTCCATTTAATCCCACTCATCCAGCCATGCTAGTAGCACTCAAACAATTAATTGATACTGCTAAACAACAGAAAATTCCTTGCTCAATTTGCGGACGAGCAACAGTAGATTATCCCGAATTAATAGATTATTTAGTTACTTGGGGAATTACAGCAATTTCTACAGAGTTAGAGGCGATCGAACCTACTTATCGAGCGATTGCTCGTGCTGAAAAACGTCTACTCTTAGAATTGGCAAGAGCGAAACATCGGAGTTGATAGAAGCTAAACGATCTCAGTTTAAGGTAATTGGGACGATCGCTTAACTTCTTCCCAATCTTCTTGTTTGATTCTTTGATAAAAACCATCGACATATACTACCCCAATCGTTCCATCTGCTGCTGGTTTAACTTCATAGAAAGCAACAGTTTCGTTAGCACGATCGAGATCTGCTAATTTTCGATTCGACAAGGAAGCGTTGGGTAAATAGGGTTCTAGGGTTTCTGGATTAAGGAAAACAGATTCATCAGTGACAAAATCTTTAAGCGCTACTTTAACTGTCTCAAGATTATCCATATTTGGCAATTTGCCATCATTGTTGTCAGCATAACTATGTAAAGCAACTCCTAAATCTCTAAGATTAGATTCAACCCGCGAGTGAGAAGCCTCTAATTTTGCTTGCTCACAAGCCGCTTTCGATTCTTGCTCGGCCTTTTCTAGCACAGCTAACTCTTCTTGCAGGTTAAAAGGACGAATATCGTTTAAACTACCGATCGTCTTTAAATTCAATAAAGACAGATCGATCGTAGTTTCTGGGGTAATTTTTTCTGAAGACGACACTGAGGAACAATCGGCACCTGTTAAACTAGTAAAAGAACCCATAGCACTTTCAAACAAAGATTTCATGGTTAGGGTTTTTCCTGAAGCTGGCAGACGATAGGCAACTACATAGGTTTCATCGTTAACTCTCACTGTCTGACCTTGAGTGTAGTAGATATTGTTATAGCCACCAGTGCCAAAAATACCAGTCCAAGACTTCATCAAGTCTCCCATTTCATACTGACCGCTAATCGCTATTTGTCGCCAAGAACTATTTAAGTCTTTTAATTGTTTGCTTAAAGGTGCTTGTTTCCCAGAAATTAGTCCTTGAAAATCTTCTGCAAAACATTTTTGACTAGAAGCAAAGATAGAACTTGCTAGCGCTAAGATAATTGTTATTTTTCGCATCATTAATAACTCTAATGTTATCTAGGTAAAAGTTGCACTCAAGATAACTTAGGGAAATTGCTTCGCCAATTGTGGTTTTTACTGATTTCAAAACTAAACTTTATCTAACTCAGCTTCTAACTCTTCCACAGTAGGTAAAGTTTGACTGAAAACGAACACTAGCTATCCTAAAAATAGCTTCTTAGGCACAAATATCTACGTTTAACAAAGCTATTAAATTCCTTTTTCCATTTTCAAAAATAGCTTCTGCTTTGATAGTTGTTCGATCTCGATCGCACATACTCAAATCGAGATAAGTATCAAATCCTAAATAACCCAAGCTACGTTGAACTGATGATATCTCTAGATAATGGTTGGCAACGTCTTGTCTTTCTACTGACATTGGTACCATTTTAATTACTCGATCTGCTTCATCTTTAAAATTCAGCATCACTATAGGGGATGTTTTGCCGATCGCCCATCCTCTTACTTTAAATTTACTGGCAAATTGTTTATTACTAGACTTGGGAAAATCTATGCATTCCAAAAATTCTAATTGCTTGTTGCGGTTTGGATATTCAATACTAGAAACTACTGCTTGTTTAAGAGGAAAATCTGCAAATACAGAGTCCCACAACTGGCTATCTGCAAATTTTGCTTTTTCATAGGGAGCAAACTGGCTCACAAATCTTTGAGTAACGCGATCGATTTGCCAATCTTTTTGTTGTTCTTGATATTGCTCTAGTTCGAGAGCAAGAATTTCAAAATTATGGCGAGGATATTTACTAGAAAGCAATCTTGAAAGCTCAATTAAATCATGATGTTTAATTTTAAAATAGCTAGACTTGAGAATGTATAAAACTTTTTTGGAGGAATTAACTAACGAATTCCATTTGTAGATTAAATATTTAATTTTACTGTATTCATGTTGATAAATTTTAGTAAAATCATCATTTTCTTCAAAGGCTCTGTCTCCAAATTCATTGAGGCAAGAACATAATTTGGAGTGAAAACCAATGTTATATTTTTTATCTTTCACCATGTCATCTGACATGGGTACTAAATTTTCTTGTAAGAATAATTCGGCAAAATCCTTATCAATTAAATTTAATAAAGTTTGAAAAGAAAAATAGCGAGCAAATCGAAACAAACTGCTCTCTTCATATCCTATTCTTCTTAATTGCAAACCTGCTTCACAATTATCTCCAAGGGATATGTAAGCATCGTATAGATTAGCGCAATTTCGATCTAGAGTGATTGAGTTATTGGTGACAAGTTCGAGGCTTAGCATCCTTTTCAAAAAAAATTTTGCTGGTCAGATTAATCAATGCTGTGACATCACCAAAGTCAGCAAATTATAAATAAAAAGACACTTTGGCAGCGTATATTATAGTGTGCTGTGTGTCTTCTCCTGTTGATATTTGCCAAATTAAAGTCAAATGTCACCACCAATGATTACTCAAGGTTCTGCCGATCGTCTAGATGTAAAGATTGAAATTTAATTAAATTTAGATTCAAGCTTAAATTAGCTCTAAGTCTGCCTCGCTGAAACTAGCTGAGATATTTCTGGATTATAAAGTCGCAAATAATTCCAATAGTTAGCAAAAACAGATTCAACGTAGCCTTGAGTTTCTGAAAAAGGAATCTTCTCGACAAACAGATCTAAGTCTGAGATGCCAAAGCGATCGATCCATTTAGCAATGCGATGGGGACCGGCATTATAACTAGCAAGGGCGAAAAGAGAATTATTATCGTAACGACGGTGAGTAAAATCTAGGTAATAAGTACCTAAATTGATATTATCTTCAGGATTAGTCAGAGAATATTTAGCTAATTTAATCTCTTTAGCTACTCCTTTGGCTGTTTCTGGCATGACTTGCATTAACCCCATTGCACCAGCTAAGGAACGAATTTTAGCCTCAAAGCGAGATTCTTGACGAATTAAGCTCGTGACTAAAAGGGGATTGAGTTGGCGCACACCAGCCCATTTGAGGATAGTATCGTTATAGGGAAAAGGAAATAAAGCGTACCAGTATTCTAGATTTTGTCGTAAAGATTGCCACTGAGAAAGTTCTCGATCGTCTTCTCGATCTTGCAAACTGCCAATTAAATTAATTCCTTTTAAAGAATTTCCTCTAGCCAGGTGCAACAAGCCGCTAGTATATTGTTCGTAGACGCTTAGTTCTTCTTTGCCACTCATTTCGGCAGCAAAAACGTTCCACGCCTCTTCTTGTTGTCCTAATGAATATAGTTCCTGAAAAAGTGCCGAACCTGCTGAAGGTGTAAAGCTAAGATTGGGAACTTGTACTTGTGGATTGAGGGAACGGATGCTGTTAAAATCGCCAACTTTCCAGCCTAGCAATTGTGCCGATCGCCAAGCATAATAAGATTGAGGATAGCGATCGAGTACATATCTAAATGAGGTTTGTGCTTCTTGGGGACGATTTAGTTGCATTGCCCATTTACCAACCCAAAAAGAGGCGCGAGGGGCAAGATCGCTATCAGGACGATCGGTAACTAATTGCTGCGCCCATTGCCAAGCAGTAGTTAAATCTCCAGCGTCAGCTTGTTTTTTAGCAACATTCCAGCGATACTCAGCCGCAGCTTCCGAACTAGGATATTTAGTTAGCAATAATTTATAGGCATTAGTTGCCCCATTGCGATCTTTGAGTTTTTCTAGGGTTTCGGCTTTGGTTAGTAGTGCTTTAGCTGCTTCTTTAGGATGGTTGCGAATGGCTAAATCGAGGTATTTTAGCGCTTCTGGACGTGGAGACAGACTGGCTAAGCGACGTAAGGCTAATCCTATTTCTTCAGCTTGAGGAGAGGTTTTAATTAACTGCTGGTAATATTTTCTTGCTTCTGCCCTTCTCGCACTCAAATGCATACTTCTAGCAGCGCGATAGAGATTATGAGAGTTACGAGGTGCTTTGAGATAGGCGTTGGCTGCGGGAGCATAAGTAAATTTGTCCCAATAACCATCGGCGATCGCCTGCCAATTTTTAGCAGTTAGACGACTGGCATATTTTTTGACTAAGCGATCGCGAATTTCTTGCGTATCCTCATCATGGCTTGCATATTGCGCCAGCATTACCATCAAGTCAAAGCGATCGGGTGTTTTTTTCAGAAGTTGCTTGGCAATTTCATGAGTGCGAGGATAGTTAGGAAATTTAGTAATTGCCTCTTCCCAATATTGAGGATTCGTTTTGCCAAGTAAATAAAGTGCCTCTGCTGCGGCAAAGGAATCGGGATATTTAGTAATAATTTTTTGCCAGCTCGATTGTGCCTTCAAATTTTCTTGTTTGAGTTGATAGGCTTGTCCTTCTTTAAGAAGTACATAGGGTGCCAGCAAAGGATAGCTTGATTCGAGGTTTTGTAACTTAACTAATGCTGCTTCTGCCTTACCAGCAGCAAGGGAATCTGCTGCTAATAAATAATTGGCACGAATGCTATCGATCGAATTGTTTCCCTTTGCCAAGGATTCTAATTGTAGCGCTCTTTGTTCGGCTGGTAAACTTGCCAGAGTTAAGGCAGTAGAAAATTGATTTGTTTCTGTTTGATTTGGTATTATTTGTGAAGATTCTGGCAGTTTTTGAGCAACTTGCGATCGCGAAGATAACCAATGATTCATACTAGGAATCCCTCCTAGCATCATTGTCAACACCAATCCTAGACCAACTATTAAAACTAATTTATATTTGTTTCGTTTGAGCATTGTTGTCGAGGGGAAAGGGGTTAGGGGCTAGGGGTTAGGGAGCAGGGGGTGTAGGGGAAGCAGGGGAAGCAGGGGAAGAAATAAAAACTATTGCCTATTGCCTATTCCCTATTGCCTTTTTCGCAATGAACTATGAACGAAAGACCGAGATATTTCCTTTATCTCGTCAAATTGAAAAACTTTATATATGCATTCAAGCCAAGCAATATTAATATCTTTCCCTATTTCCTGGTTTTTGTTAACCCTATTTAATTTCTATTAACATTAGAAGGCAAAAGGCAAGAGGTAATAGAGGTATGCAATATTTTTAGGGGAAACAGCCTAAATGAAGCTGTAAAAATAAGTTGATTGGAAACAATACATGTTGAATTAATATAGTTATTAATACTTAGTAAACTCGCTTTAACTATCACTTAAAAATTTAAACTTTTCCAGCTTAAATGCCTAGTATTGTACGAGCAATATTGAAGTAAATAAGTACACCAAGAACATCTACAGCAGTAGTAATAAATGGTGCTGACATTAAGGCGGGATCTAACTTAAGAGAACGCAAAGCAAAAGGTAAGCCACTTCCTGCAACCGAAGCCAAAATTGAAATTGCTAACAAACTAATCCCTACAGAGACAGAAACTGCCCAGTTTTTCTGTAGCCAAAAAGCCCAAACAGTAGCTAAAGTTCCGAGAATAAGCCCTAAAATTGCTCCTGCTAAAGCTTCGCGAAAAACTACTTTTCCTGCTCCCAGATTGGTCAGATCTTCGGTACTCAAACCTCTTATAACTACAGTAGAAGATTGTGCGCCTACATTACCACCCGTTCCAGTTAATAAAGGAATAAAAGCAGCTAAAGTAACTACTTTTTGCAATACTTCTTCTTGAGAGCGAATAATGGTACCTGTCACCGTATTAGTAATTAAAAGAATAAATAACCACACCACCCGATTGCGAGCAACAGTAACCAAATCAGTTTGAAAATAATTGTCACCACCTGACTGTAAACCGCCTAAAGCATAAAAATCTTCGGTTGCTTCTTTTTCTAAGATATCAATGACATCATCAACTGTGACAACTCCTACCAAACGTTCTTCGCGATCAACCACGGGTAAAGCTAGTAAGTCATAGCGTTGAATCATTCTAGCTACCTCTTCTTGATCTGTTTCCGTATGCACAGATACTACATCGCGGGTGACAATTTCGCTGAGAACTTTATCGGGAGAGGAAACAACCAGATCGCGCAAAGAAACGATCCCAGTTAAGCGTCTCGAAGCATCTGTGACGTAAAGATAGTAAATAATTTCCGAAGTATTAGCTAGAGAACGAATTCTTTCTAGAGTTTGGGTGACAGTTAAACTTTCTTTTAAAGAAATATATTCGGGGGTCATAATTCGCCCCGCCGTATCTTCTTCGTAACCTAATAATAAAGCTGTCGATTGACGCTCTCCAGGGCTTAATTCTGAGAGCAAACGGCGAACTACTTTGGCAGGTAATTCATCAAATAAACGGGCGCGATCGTCAGGAGACATTTTATCAACAATGTCTAAAACTTCTTGCCGTTTAAACTTCTCAATTAATGCATGTTGAATTGCTGAATCTAAATATTCATATACTTCAATTGCTTCTGCTTTTGATAATAGACGAAAAGCAATAACTTGCATTGATTCTGGCAGCTCTTCGATCGCTTCAGCAATATCTACAGGCTGTACTGGCAATAATAATGCTTTAGCACCCTCTAAATTACCTTGTTCTAAGAATATTTGTAACTGTGTGCGTACTAATTGGCGAAGTTCGCTATGTTTGGCATTAGCTGTCATAATCCTTCTCTCAATAATTAGATATTTAATCTCAAGTCACTATCTAATTTCCTCCTTAAGGTCTGACTTCAATTTATGATTATTAACCAAAACTATTCTCCCTTGTTTCTTAACTAAACAGTATCTATTTATCCCCCTCGAACCAAAATTGTACCCAAGGTTGTATTTTGTTAAAATTTTTTCTGGCTTTTTTTTCTGGGAGCCTTAATACTGTGTTAGTCTACTAGTGAGTGATAGTTAGTTCGGTTGCAGCGTTTGGTTCAATTGTTGATAGGTTTATTGCTTAAAAGGATTGACACGGTTGTTTCCGCAACAACAATCTCTGGAAATTTGCCAAGTCTTGGAGACAATCTATGTCTATTTATGTGGGCAACTTGCCCTACGAGGTTACACAGGAAGACCTGAATAATGTTTTTGCTGAATATGGAACAGTAAAAAGGGTCTACCTGCCAACAGATCGCGAAACAGGTCGTTTGCGCGGCTTTGGTTTTGTAGAAATGGAGAGCGAAACAGAAGAAGATAGTGCGATCGAAACTTTAGACGGCGCTCAGTGGATGGGACGCGAACTAAAAGTAAACAAGGCAAAGCCTCGTGAACGCGACAATCGCAATTTTTCTGGAAGCGGAGGAGTACGCAAAAATAATAATTTTTCTCGCGGCTATCCTAGAGGCTAATTATAGCTTTTAATCTATAAAAATTAAAGAAAAATTTAAGGCTTGAGTTGAATCTCAAGCCTTTGTAGTTTTGTAGTGAAGATATAGCAGTTAAACTGTACCAAATAAAACAGCGAATGTGAAAAGGCAAACAATGCCCATTAATATTGCAAAAATTAATTCGTAAGGTGCATGATTAGATTGTTGTAGATAGCGATTAACCTTCTCATCTTTTTCTTCGGGATGCCAAATCATACTTTTCATGATTATTACCTCTGCAACTTCTCGATCGTCACTCGATCGATATATACTCTTGATTCTAATGACAGTTGTAATTGCTTTTTCGGAACTAGATTAAATTTAAAAAAAAGAGAAAATTATTAATTTTCTGTAGTAAAACTTAGCTTCGAGAAACGCTATTTTTTCTTAGGTATTTGATTCCAAAACAGTTGCTTTGTAGACAGGGTTTTCCGCTCGTGGGATAATCTTTATTGAAGGTTTCGCCAGCCGTGAAATAAGGATGCCTAATACAACGATGATTTTCCGCAATCTTTTCCAACAGACAGACAATAAATGGCAATCAATTATCAAGGAACTAGAAACTCTAGTGGGAAAAGACGGAGTAATTAGGCGTAAAGAAGAACTACTTACCTATGAATGCGACGGTTTAGCTAGTTATCGTCAACGTCCTGCTCTTGTTGTCCTTCCTCGTACTACCGAACAAGTTGCCGCAGTAGTTAAAATCTGCGATCGCTATGCTATTCCCTGGGTAGCTAGAGGTGCAGGAACGGGTTTATCTGGGGGTGCGCTACCTGTAGAAGATTGCCTTCTGATTGTGACGGCGAGGATGAAACAAATTTTAGCGATCGATTTAGAAAATCAGCGTGTTGTCGTTCAACCTGGAGTAATTAATAACTGGGTAACTCAAGCGGTAAGCGGTGCGGGTTTTTATTACGCACCCGATCCATCCAGTCAAATTATTTGTTCGATTGGTGGCAATGTTGCTGAAAATTCTGGTGGCGTTCACTGCCTCAAATATGGAGTCACTACCAATCATGTTCTCGGTTTAAAATTAGTTCTTCCTGATGGTTCGATCGTCAATGTAGGAGGTACAGTTCCAGAAATGCCTGGATACGATCTAACAGGATTATTTGTGGGTTCGGAAGGTACTTTAGGCATCGCCACAGAAATTACGCTAAGAATTCTCAAGACTCCAGAATCTATCTGTGTTGTTCTGGCAGATTTTGCCACGATCGAAGAAGCTGGCGCAACTGTAGCCGATATTATTAGTGCGGGAATTATTCCTGGTGGTATGGAGATTATGGATAATCTCAGCATCAATGCTGTCGAGGATGTAGTCGCTACAGGATGCTATCCTCGCGATGCAGGCGCAATTTTATTAGTTGAATTAGACGGCTTAGAGATCGAAGTAAGTACTAACAAGCAGAAAGTAGCAGAAATTTGTAAGCGTAATGGTGCAAGAGACGTTACTTCCGCAAGAGACTTAGAAACTCGCTTAAAAATGTGGAAGGGACGTAAAGCTGCCTTTGCGGCGGCGGGACATATCAGTCCCAACTATTTCGTCCAAGATGGAGTGATTCCTCGCACTCAGTTGGTGAATGTACTCAAGGAAATGAATGCTTTAAGCGAAAAATATGGCTATCGGGTGGCTAATGTTTTTCACGCTGGAGACGGTAATTTACATCCTCTGATTCTCTATGATAATGCGGTTCCAGGGGCGTTCAAGCAAGTTGAAGAGTTAGGAGGCGAAATTCTCAAACTATGCGTCAAAGCGGGAGGAAGTATCTCTGGAGAACACGGTATTGGTTCGGATAAAAATTGTTACATGCCCGATATGTTTAGCGACGCTGACTTAGAAACGATGCAATACGTCAGACAAGCTTTTAATCCAAAGAACTTAGCCAATCCAGGTAAAATTTTCCCAACTCCCCGTACTTGTGGCGAGGCTGCTAATGCACAGCAAATGAATCGATTTCAAGAGGCTGAGTTGTTTTAATCTCAGTTCGGGGTGAGACAGTTTAAGGTTAGGGTAGCTATCAGTTATTGCTCACGGCTGTAGAGCTTTGCTTGTGGCGAAGCCTATTGCTGACGGCTGACTACTGAGCTTATCTGCGGACGCTTTCTACTTAGGGATTTTTTGTCAAATAATTTTTACAAATAGCAACAATTTTTTGTTTTGATTGAGTTTGCTCGAATCTCGATCGCCCGACGAGAAATCAACGTTGTAGAGAGTTTTTCTAAAAATAGACGCACGAATCCGACAGCTACTCAATTTACAGTATTAGAAACCTTATTCTTTCGTCAAGAGCTACAAAATTATCGGTACGAATTTTGGTCATTCTGGCGTATTCAAAGCATGTTAATTTATGTTGAGTAAAAATTTTTGATTTAAAAATTAAAACTAAAAATAAAAAATTAAAAGCTTAGATTATATTGGATTAGCGATCGCGGATCGAAAAAAATGCGATCGCGCTAAAATCCTGGTAGAAAAAACTTCGCAGTGCTAAAATCAAATTCCCTTCCACCAGTGTAGGACTAAAGAATCTGAGTTCATCTGTGTTTATCTGCGGACGCTTTTTATCTCACTCCACTACTACTAAATCCCCCAGAAGGTCGATCACATTGCCCAAAAGATCGATCGCATTGCCAACATATTTTGGATTCTGATGTTGATCGAGCCAAAACGCGATCGCATCAGATCTTGTACCATTCTCATAACCCGTCAGCGATTGAAATCGCTGCATAATATACAAAGTCGTCTGAAGACGACTAAAAATAACTTTTCCAGTCCATTTCAATGGACTTAAGCTATAAGCCAGGGAATTTATTCCTTGGCGGCTGACTGGTGGCTGATGATACTGATGCAATGCCAATTTTTTAGATGGCGATCGCATTAATATTTTTAGATTGCGCGGCGCGATTGATCGCAATTTGAAAAAAGAATCCGCGTTCATCTGTGTTTATCTGCGGACGCTTTTTATCACTCCACTACTACTAAATTACCCAAAAGGTCGATCGCAGTGCCAATATAGTTTGTATTCTGATGTTGCTCGATCCAGTTAACTACAAGTGTGAATCCAGTAGGCGAGACATTCCATCAATCTTCGCAGATCGTCTAATCCCAAATATTGCAAAACAGAATGGTTACTAATTTCTTTACTGGCATCCCAGGAAGTTAATAATGTTTCTACTGCCTTGTCGTATAACTTATGACGTTTTTTCGGTAAAAGAGCTTGATAGCGATGAATTAAAGCAATAATTGTCAACAAAAAAGGATTTTTGGCTAATAATTTAATCCTTTCGTTTGCTTTCAGTGCTTTTCTGAGACTGTCTTTACGCCGTTCTGCTTCTGCTGGATCTTTAATGCGGCTACTGTACCAGCGATCGATAAATTCTTCAATTTTTTTGTCATCAAAAGGCTCAACTTGATAGTGAACAAATGTGGAAAATTTCCTTGGGATGGACAATTACAAACAGTGCAGTAGCAGTGGGATATTCTTACCCTTATGCTCAAAAGATTCTCAACAGATACAACAGCAATGGAGAAGCAGGTATCATCAATCAAAAAAATAGAACAAGCAATCATCCCAGAGGCAAAAAAAGATTGCTCAACTCTCAACAAATAGAGAAATTAAAGCAACAAATCGAACAAACACCGCTAGATGGAGGAATCTGGACAGGGACAAAAGTAGCGCGTTGGATAGAAAAAGAAACAGGAGGGAAAAAAGTCTGGAATCAAAGGGGGTGGGATTATTTAAAAAAGTGCAGGTAGACGAAAAATTCTTGGAGAAAATTGGCAACACCACCAATTCCATCAAGTTGGGATTTGAAAAATAATTGTTCCGAACTGGCGATCACTTTTTCTTGTTCTACAGCCGCTTTAATTCCAATTTCTAATGCTTTCTGTAATTCAGTCGGATTTATCTTACTGTGAATCTTCTTGACTAAATGTGGCGTAACGCTTGAAACTACTGGACTAATTATTTTTAGTAAAGCTGCTGCCTCGATCGCCATTCTCAGTGCCTAATCCAGAATTACTTAACAATATCCTACATAATTCTCAAAATAATGCTTCAAAACTAAAAAATTACCCACAAACTAAAAAAAATATGCCATACACAATAACGAAACTAAAGCAGATCGATATCTCCGATGCAAGTTCGTTATTTGGCTACACTTCCCCTCTTATTAGCTTTTCTGGCTGTTCCCAGTTTTATTCCTAACGCTTCTAAGTTCTTTTTATGTTCTTCAACCAGTTGGAGTGCAGAAGCGAAAAAATTTGGTGATACAGGTAAAGATGGCACTAAAGGAAAAAATGGTCAAAGAGGACAAGATAGCGACAGTATGACTATCTTTGCCGATGGTTCGCCCATGACTTTAGACTTGTCTGGAGGTAATGGCACAAGTGGAGAAATCGGTGCAACTGGTGGAGACGGAGTTTGTAAGGAGGAGCCTAATAATTCCGATCGCAATTTACAAGGTGCTGATGGTGGCAATGGCGGTGATGGCGGTGATGGCGGTGATGGCGGTGATGGCGGTACTTTAACCATTTATACCGTCAATCCAGATTATCTCAAGCAAATTTACATTTCTACCGCACCAGGAAGCGGTGGTCAAGCAGGTGCAGGAGGAACTGGAGGTCAAGGTTGCAAATGCCAAGAATCTTATTCTACACAGCAGGTATGTCAAGATAATAATTGCACTACCCGTGAATTTAAATGCCAAGATGGATTAACTGGTAATACGGGAAGAGGAGGAAGAGCGGGAAGAGAAGGAAAAATGGGTCATTTGACTTTAATTAATCGCGATCGCACCCTAGAACCAGATCGCCCGACAGCAACAGTCAAAATGTCAGAAATTAAAGACCGTGGCTTGACTCTTTCTAAAAATATCTGGGAAACTCGTACTGGAGCAACAAATTTATTTGCACCTGGATCGATTATCGCCGACCAGTATACGATGCTAGTCGATCGCTATGAGCGTTCTGTATTAATTGTTTGGGACGCGCCAAGGCCCTTTAAAGAGCTTGCGGATACTCCCGTTACTTTTGCTTTTGACTCCCAAGGAGAAATTCAATTAACTACACCTGGAGATCTTTGGTTGGAAACTAGAAGGCAACAACAAGGAAACATTACCCAGATTTTTATTTCTAATGCCCTCGCAGCTAACGAAGTTACTCAATTGCAAAGTCAGGGTTTAGTAGGTAGCGGTACTAATTTGCATTGGAATCTTACAGATGTAGCTCAAAAGTCTGATTTAGTTTTAACTGATTTTGTAGTTAAATATCGTATTAATCGAACAGAAGCAGCCAAGCATCGCCGTGTCTATGATTACGACAAGGTATATGAAGGAAATGTTCCACCAGAAATGATTTCCTACAATAATAATAATTTTTCGCTCGACTTAGGCAAATTACCAATTGAACCAGGATTTTTCAAACCAGGTTTAGCTGTAGAAGTGGAATTAATAGCTAATCGCTCTTTTGCAGGACACTCAAAGCAACAAAAAATCTTTGTTAGAGAAATTCTTAAGTAGCAAGTAATATCAGTTCGCAATTCGCAATTAAAAATGGTTTATCCTTCTGACTCCTTACTTTTTCCTAGAGCAAGCGAGCCTTTATTCCTTCTGCCTGCGAGCCTTCTGCCTTCTGCCTTTTTACAGCCTGATAAAAAGACTCAGACATAAAACAATCACTCCAGCTAGGATCGTAAACAAAAATAGATTCCTAAGTAAAAATACCTGTCTTTGCAATTGCTCGTAAGATTCTCGCAATCTGACAAATTGGAATCTAAGCACTTTTTGTTCTTCAAAACTATTTTCAGGAATGCCGCTTTTGCTCATTTGATTGTTTAGCTCACCCAAACCATTTTGAATTTGTTGTGAAACCTTTTGTTGAAAAACGATTAGTCCCTGTTCAACGTCTTTTTTGATTTGCTTGATTTCTTCTTGATATTCAAAAGATAATTGCTGTTTGATTGCTTCGAGTTCTAGCTGCGATATTTTACTTGTTTCTAGCCTAGAACCAATTGAATGATTCAAATAATCTCCTTCTGCTTGTCGGAAATTATTATTAGCAACAAAATTTTCAATACTTATTTTTTCAAGTAATTTTTCAGATAGCCCAGGCCCAAGCTGAAAATAGCCTTGATGGACAAATCTGACCACACTTGCTAATTCTTTGGCAGAGGTAGATTTCAATACATATCCCTTGGCACCTGCTTGCAAGGAATTATATATGTAATTTTCTTCCTCATGGCTACTTAAAATTAAAACCTTAGTTCTCAGATAGCGCTCGCAAATTAATTTAGTTGTCGTCAATCCATCCATCTCTGGCATTTCCATGTCTATGATTGCCACGTCAGGATCTAATAACTCAATCTTTTCTAGCGCCTCTGTTCCATTATTGGCAGTACCAATTACTTCTATGTCTTTTTCATGCCCTAAATAAAGTTCTAAGGCTTGTCTAAGTACATTCTGGTCATCTGCTACCAGTACACGAATCATCGAAAAATCCTAGTTTGGTTATGATAGTTTTTAGAGTTAGTCAATACAAAATATAAATATCTTTAATCATTTGCAGAAAATTTTCAAGAGCTAAAAATAGGTTCTTGTTAAGCGAATATGCCGAACATTTCAAGCTTCAAGCAAACTAAATAGATTCTCTAACAAGCTTTCACAACCTTCAACTAGGCTTAAGTTTTAGTTAGAGTAACTAAGTAACTGAGTATACCAGAAAACAAATTATCAGTGATAGTAATTTTTAGATATTGGAATGCTGAAAAAATTGCGATTATTTTTCTGCTGTCTGAGCTAAAAAACGTTCGATCGTATCGTTGAATGCAGCAGGTTCTACTAAAAATGTCCAGTGATTTCCTGGCACCTCACAGATTTGTAAGTTCTGACAATAATATTTGTAGGGTTGTAGCTGCCAGGCAGTTTGATTGAGTCCTTTTTGTGGTTTGATAAATAGAGTAGGGATGTTAATGGGAGCAGTCAACCCTTCCACATGCATAATCTCTTCAAAAATGAAATCGCGGGCATTTAGAGGAAATTTGCTCTGCCACGTACCGTCTGGTTGAGCTTCTATAGTTGCTTGGAAGACTTGTTGCTGCAAAGGCGACCAACCCTGATACTGTTTGAGCGTGCGTGCAATGCGCTCGACTGTCTCGTAATTAGGAAAGCTGCCAACAACCTTTAAAAAAGGTAAAAGACGATACATGATCGGGAAGGTCAAACGAAACCAATTCGGCAAGCGCCCCATAAAAAATGGATCGACGAAGATTAAGCTGCAAAAGCGATCGCTATGTTGAGTTGCCCAAATTGCTGCTGTCTTAGCACTCCATGAATGGGCAAGGATGTGAGCGTTTGTCCAGCCGAGGTGCTGCATTAAAGCTTCTAAGTCGGAGATAATGCGAGCGAAAGAATAATCTGTTATATTTTTACTGCTTTCGCCATGACCGTGTAAGTCAGGAGCAACAAGACGGTAGCGATCGCCAAGATGGTCTGCTAAACTCGACCAAACCATCGCACAATCTGCCATGCCGTGCAAGAGCAGTAAAGATTCTGAACCACTACCCCCAATCAGGTAGGACAGATCGAGATTGGGTAAATGGAGAACTTGTCGTGTAAGCATTATTTTTTTGTTGACTGTTTTCTTCAAAAGAGACTATTCTTTCTACAACGTTGTAGGGTAGGGTAGTTGAATATTGAACACGCTTAAGTCATTTTAATAAACTAGCAAGAGAAAATTATGTTGGCAAAACGCATCTTACCTTGCTTAGATGTGAAGGCAGGAAGAGTAGTTAAAGGAGTGAATTTTGTTAATCTTCAAGATGCTGGCGACCCCGTAGAGCTAGCAAAAGTCTACAATGATGCTGGTGCTGATGAGTTGGTTTTTCTTGATATTACGGCTACCCATGAAGACAGAGATACCATCATTGATGTAGTCTATCGTACTGCCGAACAAGTATTTATTCCTCTGACTGTTGGTGGAGGAATCAATAATTTAGAAAATATTAAAAATTTATTAAGAGCAGGTGCAGATAAAGTGAGTATTAACTCGGCGGCGGTACGCAATCCCAGTTTTATTAATGAAGCCAGCGATCGCTTTGGCAAACAGTGTATAGTAGTGGCGATCGATGCTAGACGGCGTTTAGACCAAAATAATCCTGGTTGGGATGTTTACGTGCGTGGTGGCAGAGAAAATACTGGCATAGATGCAATTAAATGGGCTAAAGAAGTAGAACAGAGGGGAGCAGGAGAATTATTAGTAACTAGTATGGATGCCGATGGAACTCAAGTCGGTTACGATTTAGAATTAACTCGCACTATTGCCGAACAAGTAGAAATTCCTGTGATTGCTTCTGGTGGTGCTGGCAACTGTTCTCATATTTATGATGCTTTAACTACTGGAAAAGCCGAAGCAGCTTTACTAGCTTCTCTTTTACATTACGGACAATTAACAATTTCAGAAGTTAAAAATTATCTAAAGGAGCGTAAGGTACCAATAACACGGCTACAATCTTAGTGGTTGAAGGTATTTACTCTTCTTACTCGTACCACTTACTTATCTACAAATGTGTATTAGAATAGACTAAAGTTTACATTTTTTAAAAAATGTTGGTGCCTATTCTCATTTTTGATGTCGCACTAGTTGCTTGGTCATTGCATTTAATGCAAGAAGCAATCGACAAACAAGAATTCTCTCTCATGCTTGCTGGTACTCTAGTAGCTTTGAGTGCAGCCGCTCTATTAGTGGTGTACTTTTTAATGGGCAACTGTATTAGTTATCTTACACAAGCTGGCTATGTACCTTATCCTTGAGAAAAATACTTAACAAATTACTGCTTGTCTACTCACTTCTGGTTCTTTACGAGAATGCATGTCAGAGTGGTTGCGGTAGTAACCCAAGTGGCGGGTTATCAAGAAGTGCGATCGCAATCTGAACAATAAGCACAAGAAATAGTTACAGTTTTTATGAACTATGAACAATTTTGGCAACAGGTATTAGATTTTGCCAAGCAGATTACTAAGCAAATTGGTAGTCAATTAATTAATGATTTTGGCAAATTACAAGCAGAGCTTAAAGAAGACGGAACTTTAGTAACACAAGCAGATAAATGGGCAGATGCTCAGATTACAAGCGCGATCGCTGCTACTTTTCCCGATCATGGAATTCTCACCGAAGAAACCGAACACATCTTCCCCGATCGCGATTGGTGCTGGATTGTCGATCCCATCGATGGCACTACTAACTTCACTCGCGGCGTTCCTATTTGGGGTATTTCCCTAGGATTACTTTATCAAGGTACGCCCGTGTTTGGTTTTGTCTATCTACCTCAATTAAATCAATCTTTTCACGGTTATTGGTATGCTAATTCTGGACTCACCGGACCAACTGGCGCTTATTTAAACGAGCGCCCAATTCATACTAGTAAAGATTCTCCAAGCAAGAGCCATCTCTTTAATCTTTGCGCTCGCAGTACAGAGGTACTGAAACATCCTTTTCCCTGCAAAATCCGCATGATTGGTGTAGCTAGTTATAATATTCTTCTCGTCGCCACAGGTGCAGCATTAGGAGGGGTAGAAGCAACACCAAAAATTTGGGATATAGCCGCAGTTTATGTAATTCTACAAGCTGCTGGTGGTGCGTTTATTTCTCTCGAATCCGCACCTGTATTTCCTCTGCAAATTGGACAAAATTACGGTAATCGTTCCTTCCCTAGTTTAGCGGTAAGTAGAGCCGAGTTAGTACCAATTTTTCAACCTTTAGTAGCTTTTCTGGGAAAAGAGTAGAGTCCGCAGATAAACGATGAATCAGTACAATTAGTCTAGGATCTAAACTCCAGCGTGACCTAATGCCAATCCCACGACTAACATACCCAAAACTAAGAAAGGTTGAGCGCTAGCTTGATATTTAACATCATTTTTCAGGGGATCGCGCAGGAAATACATATCTTGAAAAGTAATTTGAGGAATAATCAGCAACAACAAGATAGTCGCGTAAAGATTTTCGTGAATGTGAATCAGATAACCAGCAATTCCTGCTTGGAAAATATCGATCGCGCCGACACAAATCCATGCAGCAGTAGTTACCCCAAACATGACAGGTAAAGATTTTAATCCTAACTGGCGATCGCCTTCCACGCTTTTGAAATCGTTAACGATCGCAATTCCCAAACCAGCAAAACTGTAAATCAGGGTCAAAATAGCAACTGTCCAGTTTAAATCGCCAAATAATGCATGACCAGTCCACCAAGGTAAAGCAATGTAGCTAGAACCAAGGGCATAAGTACCCAACCATCCATTTTGTTTGAGTTTTAAAGGTGGTGCTGAATAAATAAAAGCAATTAAGGAACCACCAAGGGCGATACAAGTAATAGTAGGAAAATCGTGACCAACTGCGCGATCGAGTCCGTAAGCAACAGCAATGCCTGCTAATAGTAATACTACAATTTGTACGACTACTTGAGGAATGGAAATTGCCCCTGAAGGGATGGGACGATAGGGTTCGTTAATTGCATCCAACTCGCGATCGTATAATTCATTGACTGTTTGTGTGTAACCCGTCATCAAAGGACCCGACAGAAACATACAAGCAGCAGCGATCGCGACATTTTCCCAAGTCCAAGTATAATGACCAGAAGAAGCCGCACCACACAAAACTCCCCAAATCAGAGGAATCCAGGTAATTGGCTTCATTAGCTGCAATCTAATCTTCCAAATTGAAGTTTCTCCAGATGCAGCACCTTTCATCCCCAGCATTTGCCTCATTTTGGCACTACGTTCGTCTTGGGGAAGGTTGGCGCTTTCTTGGTTAGTTTCTAAAGTTAAATCCGTTTGTTGAGAAGCGGAGGAATCAGACATAAAAACTTTTTTAAGAATGAGATTGACAACTATAGATCTATGTTAAATGACTATGCTTATCAAAAAAAATAATTAGCCCACCTCGAATTTCAAAGTGAGCTAGCAGTTTAACAAATGAAACCAGATTTATTGGCTAAAATCTCAAAAAGACAGCGCATATAGTGGAGCAAAGATTAAAGCTTTACTCCAGAGAAGAATAATTATTTTTTGTCGGTGGTAGAAGAACCAGGAGTAGTGGTGGTAGAATCGCTACCGCTAGTAGCACCAGGAGTCTTCTTCATAGGATCGCTACCGCTAGTAGCGCCAGGGGTGGTGGTAGAGTCGCCACCAACACTAGTTGCATCAAGTCCAGTACCAGTGCTTCCAGAAGTGCCAGGTTCAGAAGTATCGGTAGATGAACCAGTACCAGTTCCTAAGCTATCAGTGGAGCCAGGAGCGCCTGTAGGAGAAGACATGGGGTCTGTCGCACCAGTAGTGCCTGTAGGAGCGCCCATTGTATCGCTAGTGCCAGTACCAGAAGTTGCACCAGCGCTAGAATCTGGCTTGGTTTTGGTATCGGTAGAACCTGTTTCGATTTCAGTTCCGGGTTCAGAAGACATGGGATCGGTAGCGCCAGCTTCAGTACCAGGAGTAGCTGCACTATCTTTGCTTTCAGCTTGGCTTTCTAAATTAACTTTGCTGTCAGCATCAGTACCAGAGGGAGTGCTGCTATTAACTTGTTGGCAAGCTCCTAAAAGTGCTGCCATACCAATGATTAAAGATAATGCTCTGAATTTAGCTTTCATAGTCGTATATAGAGATTCGGTGATTAGGTTGCTTATTGATTTTTAAGATAAGAAGAAAAAGTAAAAAATTTGATAGTATCGAAAAAAAGTTTTTTGTTGTTTATTTACGCGAATATTTCTCTTATCTTTATTCTTTTTAAAAAAGAACCTACCTCGATTGTTATTGAAATATGATGGTGAGTTTTTGTCTATACAAGTGGTTGCTTGGACAGTTAACCGAATAAGTTTAAGTAGAAATTACCTACATTTTTTGAGGTTGAGTTAAATTAACAACTTATTTACTTTTTTGTTGTAAATCAAGCAATAATAATGTTTACTTATTTATTGTTAAACTTGCAAATAACCCTTAATAATTCTGGGATTGATTTATTTTATTAAGATTAGATTGTTCATAGTTCATTGCTCATAGTTCATTGCTAAAAAAGGGAGCAGGGAGTAGGGAGCAGGCAGCAGTTAGGCAAGAGGCACTCATGCAAGAGTAAAAAAAACTTCTCTACTTAAGACTTAAGACTTAAGACTTTTTCCCCTAATCCCTAGCCCCTATTCCCTAAATTATCTAACAGACGTAGCTAACGGAATTTGAAATTTATGCCTTCCGAAAGCAAACTTAAAAGTTTTAGGTTGAGTGGACTTAGATCGATCGCTAGGGTTAGCTTCTTCTGTTTCTGATTCTGTTGCAGTTACTAACATTGAATCAGCAGAGCGTACTCTCATTTTCCCTTGTTTAACAGCTTCGCGCCATTGTCGTCCTGTTTTCCAAGCACGAAATTTACTAATATTCCAGCGAGGATTAGCTGGAAGTCCAGAAAAGCCAGCCCGAAGTGCGGCATGGTTATCTTTAGGGATATTAGTGAGAACTGATATTTGTTCAGTCAGTTCAACTGTAATGAGGTCGCTGCAATTTTTAGCCTTAGACACAAACCTCACCCCCTTCTAAGTAATGGATATTAGATGGTTGAAAACATTTGCTTTATTATCTTATAAATATTTAACATTTGGTAACTTTTCGGCAAAAATCTTAAAATCTTTATAATCGTTTCAACTAGATTCTCCGAAACGATAGCCTTTGCCGTAAACTGTGTGGATCAAAGGGGTTTCGCCATCAATCTCAATTTTGCGCCTTAACAACCGAATCAAAGCAGCTAGAACATTACTGTTGGGTCGTTCTTGCTCTGTCCACAAATACTCATAAATTTGTTGGTGAGTTAGCAAGCGATCGGGGTTAAGCATAAAATATTCTAGCAAGTTAATTTCTTTTTCTGACAACTCGATCGCTCTGCCATTACGATAGGCAAGTTGATTGTCGCTATCGAGTTCGAGATCGGCAACTTTGAGCCTTTCATGAGCAGGAGTAAGATCGAAACTATTGGAACGTCTTAATAGAGCGCGAACTCTGGCTAATAGTTCCCGCAACTCGAAAGGTTTGACTAAATAATCGTCCGCACCAACATCCAAACCCATGACGCGATCGTCCAAAGTATCTTTGGCGGTTAAAAATAAAACTGGAGTATGATAACCGCGCGATCGCAATTCTCGACAAATTTCCACTCCCGATTTTTGTGGCAACATCCAATCAAGAATCAATAGATCGTATTCTTGGTTCAACGCCAAATCCATACCAGTCAATCCACTAACAGCTATATCCACTTGATAGCCTTGTTTGGATAAAACTAGATTAAGAGAATCGGTTAATTCAATTTCGTCATCGACAAGAAGGATTTTCATTGTTCATTGTTCATTGTTCATTGTTCATAGCTGATAGCTGATAGCTGAACACTAAATAGCTGTTAACAATTGCTCGATCTAGAAGACAATAAATAAGGACTATAGGTATGGTTGAATTTCAATGCTCACTGTTGCATTACCCAAAGGCGCTCTTTTATCAGATAGTATCAAACTGTTTCAAAATATTGGCTTAGATTTTAGTGCTTTTCTCGATTCTAGGAATCGTCAATTACAGATTCAAGATCCCACTAATACAGCTAAAGCAATTTTAGTCAGAGCGCAAGATGTTCCTGTTTACGTTGAATATGGACAAGCACAACTAGGAATTGTTGGGGAAGATGTTTTGCGAGAAAAGCATTCGCAAGTAGCTACCTTAGCGGATCTAAAATATGGTTATTGTCGGATGTCGGTAGCTGTTCCCGTTAGCAGTCCTTACAGGAGTTCGGTAGAGTTACCGCCTCATGGTAAAGTAGCATCCAAATTTGTTAACTGTGCTAAAGAGTATTTTCATAGTTTAAATTTACCAGTAGAAATCATTCCTCTCTATGGTTCGGTGGAATTAGGTCCGATCGTTGGCATGTCTGAAGCGATTGTTGATTTGGTTTCTAGTGGTCGAACTTTGAAAGAAAATGGTTTGATGGAAATTGATGTTCTCTACGAAAGTACAGCACGTTTGATTGCTCATCCATTAAGTTATCGTCTGAACTCAGACAATCTTTATGCTTGTCTTGATAAGATTCGTCGCTGCGCTTAGGTCGGGAATTTGCGATCGCAATAAGTCTAAAGATTTAGAGCAAAATATGGAACAATTAGAACATCTAAAGTTTAATCAGAGTAACAGCAATCTTGCCTGAAAAACAAACATCTACATCTGTGCCAAGAGTACGATCGCGTTGACTATATTCTCCTTGATAACAATAGCGATCGCCTTCAATTCGATAATTAATTGGTAGAGGATCGATACTAGGTTGGCAAAAGACTATTTCTGGTTCGGGATTGTCTTTGGTTAAATGGGGTAAATTAACATTCCAAAAACTGCGATCGGGAAGAGGGCGATCGAACAATTCTTGGAAAACTCTAGTACTACAATTAGCTGCTAGTTCCCAATCAACTAGCAATGGTCTTTTGATCCAATGAGAAATAGCAATCCCTGGAATTCCTTGCATTGCTGCTTCTCTGACTGCTGCTACCGTACCAGAAATGTAAACATCTACGCCTAGATTTCCACCTGCATTAATACCTGAGAGTACCCATTTAATTTTGTGGCGATCGAATTGAGCTAAAGCAATCCTAGTACAATCCGCAGGTGTGCCATCTACAGCATAGGCAAGATCGGAACGACGTTGAACTTGAATCGGTTGATTGGTTGTAACTTGGTGTCCACAACCCGATTGTTGTTGTTTGGGCGCAAATATAATTCCTTGACCATTGACCGCTTGTTTGAGGGCTTTAATTCCAGGTGCATCAATGCCATCATCATTAGTTAGGATAAAAGTCATTTGTAATTAGTTATTAGTTATCAGTTAAGTAGAACCACTTAATTAAATACAAAATAGATTAAGTTGGTAGTAATGGCACCAGCCATTATTACAAGTACATTTTTCAACCCTAAAGGGTTGACTACAAACTTTGTTTTATTTAGGTGGAGCTACTTATCAGTTTTCAGTTAAACTATTTCGATATTGAAATAGCAGAATATATTTTTCCTTCTGCCTTCTGCCTTCTTCAATCGATCGCTTATGAAAACGATAGCTTGAAATATTTTTTCATATTGCTTAATTTAAGATAACCTTGTATTTGCAATAGTTAATTCAAGTGCAAAATTAACTAATTAAACTTAATAAATGTAATCGATCTTCTTCAGAAAATAGCGCTATTATTTAAACAGAATCGTTAAAGACCTCCAACATAGATTTAAGTGGTATTGTTCTCCGTTCACTATAGATTGAAACAGGAGAAAAGCCAACTAGTAAACCAGGATAAGTAACTATGTGAGGTAAATTAAAAAAACGAAACTATTTTATCCACAACGGTTATGGAGGAAACCTTGGATCAAAAAATAGAAGAACAGGATTAAGGGGTTTAGCTAAAGTTAGCTAGACCCCTTAATTTATTTATGAGCTTTTAATTTATGAAAGCAGAATAATTTAGTTAGGATGACCATAGCAATTTATCTATAGTAATCCTAAATAATTCGTGAAAAATTACTCTTGCCTGTTGCCTGTTGCCTGCCCTTATCCAGAACTATTAATTATTTATTGGCAATGAATTGATGCAATTTTCGCCAAATTGATAAGTATTGCAAATAGTAAGAAGAGGTATAAATACTTCATTAAGGAATGCCATGTGTAACAATGAATAGCGATAATCATCAAGATAGTGAAGAAATTTAAACTAGGCATTAGTAATGGAATCGCTTTATCAGTACGCCTGGCTGATTCCCGTCCTACCCCTGCTAGGGGCGATGGTAATCGGAATTGGTCTTATCTCCTTAAACAAGGCTACTAATAGCCTCCGACAAATCAATGCTGTCTTTATTGTCTCCATCCTGGGCGCAGCAATGGTCATGTCCTTCGCCATTTTGTGGAGTCAAATTCAAGGACACGAGGCATTCACCCGCACGATCGAATGGGCAGCAGCAGGAGACTTTCACCTGACGATGGGTTACACGATCGACCACCTTACCTCAGTAATGTTAGTCATTGTTACTACCGTAGCTTTTTTGGTGATGATTTACACCGATGGCTATATGGCACACGACCCAGGTTATGTAAGATTTTATGCTTATTTGAGCATTTTTAGCTCGTCCATGTTGGGCTTGGTAGTTAGCTCTAACTTAGTCCAAATCTACATTTTCTGGGAACTAGTAGGTATGTGTTCTTACTTACTGGTTGGTTTCTGGTACGATCGCAAAGCTGCTGCCGATGCCGCTCAAAAAGCTTTTGTAACTAATAGAGTAGGTGACTTTGGCTTACTCTTGGGGATGCTGGGTTTATATTGGGCAACGGGTAGTTTTGAATTTGAAGTAATGGGCGATCGCCTGCAAGAATTAGTCTCTTCAGGAATGTTAGGGGCTACTCTAGCTGCTCTCTTTGCCATTTTGGTTTTTCTAGGCCCTGTTGCCAAATCAGCCCAATTTCCCCTCCATGTCTGGCTACCAGATGCAATGGAAGGCCCTACGCCTATCTCTGCACTGATTCACGCGGCAACGATGGTAGCTGCTGGAGTATTTCTGATTGCCAGAATGTATCCAGTATTTGAGCATGTTCCCGTCGCCATGAACACGATCGCCTGGACGGGAGCATTTACCGCTTTTTTGGGAGCAACGATCGCCCTGACGCAAAATGACATCAAAAAAGGATTGGCATATTCTACAGTCTCTCAATTGGGTTACATGGTAATGTCCATGGGATTTGGTGCCTATAGCGCTGGATTATTCCACTTGATGACTCATGCTTACTTCAAAGCTATGCTCTTTCTCGGTTCTGGTTCCGTGATTCACGGCATGGAAGCAGTAGTCGGTCACGATCCAGTTTTGGCGCAAGATATGCGGATGATGGGCGGTTTACGCAAATATATGCCGATTACAGCTACTACCTTTTTGATTGGTAATTTGGCGATTTGTGGTATTCCTCCTTTTGCTGGTTTCTGGTCAAAAGATGAAATCCTCGGACTAGCTTTCCAGGCGAATCCTGCCCTTTGGTTCATTGGTTGGGCAACTGCTGGATTGACAGCATTCTATATGTTTAGAATGTACTTCCTCACCTTTGAGGGACAATTTCGCGGCAATGATATTTCCATCCGCAATCAACTCAAAGCAGCAGCTATAGACCAGCAATTAGCTTTTGGTCCTGGGGCGATGGATGTGAAAGAATTAGAAGCTGACACTCACGATTCTCATAGTCATGGACATAGCCATTCTCTCCATGAATCTCCCCTAACCATGACATTGCCTTTAATACTCTTAGCAATTCCTTCTATTGGGATTGGTTTGGTGGGCAAACCTTGGGAAAATTGGTTTGAAGAATTCGTTCATGCACCAGGAGAAGCTGTAGCGGCAGTTCATGAGGCTGCTAGTTTTGATTGGAATGAGTTTTACCTGATGGCTGGTAGTTCTGTTGGTATTGCCTTAATTGGCATTACCGTAGCTTTCTTGATGTACATGCTCAAGAAAATCGATCCAGCCGCGATCGCCAAAAAATATCCAGCCCTTTACAAGTTATCGCTCAATAAGTGGTATTTTGATGATATTTATGAAGTTGCTTTCGTGCAAGGTTGTCGCCGTTTGGCAAGACAAATCATGGAAGTTGACTATCGAGTCGTTGATGGTGCAGTTAACTTAACTGGTTTGGCTACTTTAGTTAGTGGTGAAGGTTTAAAGTATCTCGAAAACGGACGCGCTCAATTTTATGCCCTGATTGTATTTGCGGCAGTATTGGGCTTTGTACTTGTTTTTAGTCTTACTTAAATCTCGACCATCTAAAATTTAGAGCGATCGCTTTTGTAGTTTATACAGAATCAAGCGATCGCTTTTTCGCTCGAAATTCGGAGTAAAGAGCGTTAAATTACATTTTGCCCGAAGGCGAAGCCATCGAAGGCTCCGCTCTTGCATGAGTACCATATAAATACGTAATGTATTATAATAATAGAGAGTATAAATAAAAATTCTAGATCTCAATCAGTGACCTCAGCCAGATAGATAGCCTTTGTTTAGTTGAGGTCTTTATTTTTTAGGACTATTTTGCCTGAAAAAACGTTAGAATCCAAATAAATTCAGTAAATTCAGTCTATTAAATATTTAACCAAATCAAAGGAAAACAGAGATTATCATGTTTCTGAGTGAATTAATCCCAATTATGCGAGAAATGTCTCAACAGCCGCTCGCCTTTATGGGTGGATTTTTTTCTGGGGTTTTGCGTTTAAATTTAACCGAAGAACCACTCAAAAGCTGGCTAGCAAAGCAAAATTTTAGAGATAGTAAAACTGATAGCAACAACAATCAAGATAACGGCAATACACCTAAAACAATTTCTATTGATTAAAGCGATCGCGCTCGCTTAACTAAAGCGTAGCAACAGAATAATAATAGTTAAAAACGTGCGGGATTAATTCATGCCTCCACGTTTTTGTAGTTTTTGAAACAAAATTTTCGGCATAAGTTAAAGTTGGTCTAAAGTTATCTGCCAACTGCAATAATTCTCCCTAAGATGGTAATTAGAGGGAAGCGGCAAACGAGAAACTATCAATTTAGGTTTTGAGTCAAAAATATAACTTCCCAAATAAGCTTTGACTCAATAGCCTAAACAAGGAGCAAAACATGGTTAATCCAGAGCAACTCGTCGTCCCAGAACACAGTCTCGATCGAGATTGTACGACTTTATCGCGTCACGTACTCCAGCAATTGCATAGTTTTTCGCCAGAGGCACAAGATATCAGCGCGATTATGAATCGCATTGCTCTTGCAGCTAAGTTGATTTCTCGTCGCCTCAGTCGTGCTGGACTAGTGGCAGGAACATTGGGATTTACTGGAGAAGTAAACGTTCAAGGCGAATCTGTCAAAAAAATGGACGTTTACGCCAACGAGGTTTTCATCTCTGTGTTTAAGCAAAGCGGTTTAGTTTGCCGATTAGCTTCAGAAGAGATGGATAAACCCTACTATATCCCAGAAAATTGTCCGATTGGACGCTATACGCTTCTCTATGACCCTATTGACGGTTCTAGCAACGTCGATATTAATTTGAATGTTGGCTCGATTTTTTCGATTCGCCAACAAGAAGGAGATGATAACAACGAAGAAGCCAGCGATTTGCTGCAAAACGGAGATAAACAAATAGCAGCAGGATATGTATTATATGGACCGAGTACAATTCTTGTCTATTCCCTGGGTCATGGAGTTCATTCATTCATCCTCGATCCTAGTTTAGGCGAGTTTATACTAGCTGAAGAAAATATTAAAGTTCCAGACCACGGCCCAGTCTACAGCGTTAATGAAGGTAACTACTGGCAATGGGAGGAGTCAATCAGGGAATATATCCGCTACGTTCACCGTCATGAAGGCTATACAGCTCGCTATAGTGGCGCGTTGGTAGGAGATTTTCATCGCATTTTAATGCAAGGTGGAGTTTTTCTCTATCCAGGTACGGTGAAAAAACCAGAAGGCAAATTAAGACTCCTCTATGAGTCTGCGCCTCTGGCATATTTAATGGAGCAAGCTCAAGGAAAAGCCAGTACGGGAACGCAAAGACTTTTAGATGTAGTTCCTAGTGCGCTGCATGAAAGAACACCTTTGATCGTCGGTAGTAAAGAAGATGTGCAATTGGTTGAATCTTTCATTGGCGATTGGCTGAGAAGAAAACAAGAAGTAGCGACGCTTTAGGGGAAAGGGGGTAGGGATTAGAGACTAAGGGCTAGAGAAAGCGGAGGGAGCGGGGGAGGCGGAGGAAGCAGGGGAGCGGGGGAGAAGTAATGAGTTGTTTACTTCTGACTTCCTACTTATTTTCTGCCTAGCCCGATGCTCGATGAACTATGAACCATGAACCATGAACAACAGTAAAGAGAAGGAGTAATTAGTTTTATGGCAGCAGCAGCAAATCCCATCTTGGAAATCGAGAAAACTTACGGTCAAAGTATTTGGATGGACAATTTGAGCCGCGATCTGATTGAATCTGGTGAACTCAAGCAGTTAATTGAAACCAGAGGAATTTGTGGGATCACTTCTAATCCAGCCATTTTTGAAAAGGCGATCGCTGGTAATAAAATTTATGACAAAGATATCGAAGCGGGAATTAAAGCAGGAAAATCCCTAAATGAAATCTATGAATCTTTAGTATTTACTGATATTAGTAATGCTTGCGATATTTTTAAACCAGTTTACGACCAAACCCAAGGTTTAGATGGCTACGTTAGCATTGAAGTACCGCCAACTATTGCTAATGATACAGCAAGTACGATTAGCGAGGCAAAACGTTACTATCAAACCATCGATCGCCCTAATTTAATGATTAAAATCCCAGGTACGACTGAAGGTTTACCCGCAGTCGAACAGACGATTAGCGATGGGATTAACGTCAACGTTACTTTGCTGTTTTCCGTAGAAAGCTACGTGGAAACAGCTTGGGCATATATTCGCGGTTTAGAAAAGCGGGCAGCAGAAGGTAAGGATCTTAGTAAGATTGCTTCAGTAGCTAGCTTCTTCCTCAGTCGTATCGATACTAATATCGATGGGACACTCGATGCCAAAATCAAAGCAGGAGTAAGTCAGGAAGTAGGAGCAAAATTAATTGCTCTCAAAGGAAAGATTGCGATCGCTAACGCTAAAATCGCCTATCAAAAATACAAAGAAATCTTTGGTAGTGAAAGATGGCAAGCTTTAGCCGCTAAAGGTGCAAAACCTCAGCGTCTCCTCTGGGCGAGTACTGGTACTAAAAACCCAGAATACAGCGAAGTTATTTATGTTGACTATCAAATTGGTTAAAATACAGTTAACACCTTACATC
>CAZJTL010000013.1:0-16594 GCA_964548905.1 uncultured bacterium
GCTTCTGGATGCAATTCTCTTAGCTTGGTTAGACCGCGCATGATAAATTCAAAGTGAGCAAAGTCATACCTTTCCTCTTTGTTAATCATCAAAAAGAGGTTTTGTTGGTCGGAAAGTCCATGCAAACCATAGCCACCATAAAACATAAAAATTTTAAACGAACCAATACCATAATCTTCAAATAGCATTTGCATCTCATCAATATGAGTCGCGCTAATTGGGGCAATATGATAGGCATAGTCTACATAAAAATTTCCTTGGGATAAGGCTAAAACTTCAGGAAAAAAATCTCTGTAAGAGCCGCCTTTATTGAGATAATACTGACCTGTACGGATGTAATTAAGGCTGCTAGTTACTCCTCCCATTGCTGCTGCTTTCGTTTCTGTGACAGCATCGCGATCGAGAGGTTGATAGATACCGATGTGCATATGAGCATCGACAACCCCAGGAAAACCTAGTAGATTTTGGGCATCAAATATCTCTTTGCCTTCGTCTGGGCTAAGATTAGGAGCAATTCGAGCAAATTTGCCATCTTTAATGCCCAGATCGAGTAGTTCGATCGCGTCGTGATAAGGGCGAACTACCCGCACATTTTTAATAATTAGATCTAATACTGGAGATTCAGAGTTCATAATTTTATAGTCAAATATTAGTTGCTATAATTTTACTTTTCCAGGCGTAAACCTGAATGGAATTACTCCTAATCCCTCTATTCCTTCTATTGCATTAGGAATTGCTTTTCTGAGTATGTTATAACTTCCATTTAGATCTGCATTGATTAATATTCCTTTAGCAGATTTATACAACCCTCGCTTAACTCTTCTTCCACTAAGAAATATAAGAACACACCTTCCCTTTATTTTATCTTTGTATCTAGGTATTTTTGGCTTAGCTATAAATTTTTCTGGGTGTATTTTATATTCTTCAATCGCCGCGAAATATGAATTCCAATTCCTGTGGACTAACTTAATTATCTGGCAACTAACTTTTGTTGGCAAAGCTTTGTAATCTACCGAGTTTTTAACTAGGTGATAGTTAGCCGCGTAATTAATATACCTATTAGAATGAATAAATTCTTGTCTAACTGTATAATTAGAAGTATTATCTAAATTTTTAGATAAGAAACACAAACCATCTATTTCTTGATAAAATCTATGACTTTTATTAATGTTATGTTTCTCAATTAGTCTCATTTTGTAGTTCTTTTGTGATTATTTCTGTTTTGCGTTTAGCTCGAAGAAGTCCATACATTCTAGCTGAAAAGCTATAAATTATGGAGACCAAATCTTGCATTAATTCATCTCTTGCCTTCTCAGCTTTGTTAACTACTTCTAATTCTTTTCCTGATTTATTTAGTAATATTTCTAAATAGTTTAAACCAAATCTAGCTAAGCGGTCGGGATGTTCGACTAATAAAATAATGACTATGTTTTTATTGAATTAGATCTAGACACAATAAACCTCTCAGGGGCTATGTTTTTAACAAAGTAGGCGATCGCGCGATCGGCAACGTCAAAACTCTAAATCGTCAGAGTTACTCGATTATCAATCAAAGCTGGAGTTCCATTGAGGGCGATCGCGCCAAACTTTTGCAGATGTTGTTGTGCTGCAACAGGAAAATCAGCAAAATCAAATATAGCATCTCCAGCCGCAATCTCTGTCCAGAAATAACGCAATTGAGGTGCTAGTTTTTGTGCCTGAGCGATCGGTAAATTAAGGGGAGGAGAAGTTAATAATTTGAGCATAAAAGGATAAGAGCGATCGCCCATAACTTCTCGTGATGTTTCGGCTAAATTCTCCCATCCAGGTAAGCTTTCCAGGCGATAAGATTCTATTTTGACTTCTTGTTGTCTACAAACATTAGTTTTGACTTCCACAATGCGGTAGGGATGGGGATAGCTAACTAGAGAACCCGTCGTAATTTCGTAAATACCATTAACTTCTGCTAAATCCTGAATGTGTAGATGTCCGCTAAAAATTAGTTTCACTCCATGGGAATGCAAGATTTTGAGAAGTGTTTCAGCATTGTCGAGCATATAGCGCCTCCCCAATTCATGAGAAGACTGTCCTGGTATATGTTCGATCGCATTATGATGAATGGTAATCAGAACTAATTTTTCTCTTACCTGGAATAAAGTTTGCTCCAGCCATTGTAATTGTTCTTCATCCAAGCATCCTAATTGGTTACCCTCGCGATCGAACTGATTGGAATTAAGAGCAATCAATTGCACTCCAGGCAAAATTTCCCGTGTATAGTACAACTTCTCTGCATCCTGATAGCCAAATTGACGATAATAACTAGGAAAATCGGCAAAACCGATCACCTTATCCTTGGCATAGAGATAGGGAACATCATGATTTCCAGGGATTACATAGGTAGGAAAAGGCAAAGACTGCAAACGTTCTTGCAACCACTGATGATTCTCAGCTTCTCCATGTTGAGTTAAATCTCCTGGTAGTAGCAAAAAATCAAGATTGAGTGTTTCAAAATGTGCTAAAACTTTTTCTAAAGCTGGAATACTAACCTCTACTAAATGAAATCGCCCTGGTGAGTCCCAGATAGTATGAGGAACAGCAATGTGTAAATCGCTAGCTATTCCAAAACGAAAATTAAGAGCCATAAAATAGTTTTTTAGAAAAATATCCTAAAATCTAGTATACAATTGACACTTTAGCCATCACAGCAACGTTCGTGGACTTTAAATCCTCGGTTCTAGGTAAAGCGAACTACTTGACAGTTACTTGTGAATACTATAGTATGCATTAATGGCATACACAATCATTGACTTATTTGCTGGTGCGGGTGGACTAACTACGGGATTTCACCTTGCAGGTTTTGAATCTTTATGTGCGATTGAGATAGAAGCAAAAGCTTTGGCGACTTATAAGCACAATCATCCAAACACCAAAATTGTTCATCAGGACATACGCCGGGTCGATCCTTCAGAGTTGCGATCGAGTTTGGGCTTACAAAAAGAAGAATTAACGGCACTCATAGGTGGTCCTCCGTGTCAAGGATTTTCAAGAAATATCCCTGCTGATTACCGCTATCTTAATGATTCTCGTAATCAGCTATATCGAACTTTTTTGGAATTTGTACAGGAATTTAGACCTCTTTATGTGGTCATGGAAAACGTACCTGAAATTTTGAAAGCTTATGATGGTGTGATTAGACATGAAATTACCGAACGACTTGAAATGCAAGGCTATAAAGTTACTTCTGCATCATTAAACTCTGCAAACTATGGGATACCACAGACTAGAGCGAGAGCTTTTTTCCTAGCTAGTTTAGATAAATCTCTTCAATTCCCTCAACCTACACATTCTGGAAACATTAGAAGTGATTACAGATCTACAAAATCATGCAATCAACTTACTCTTCTACAATCAAACATTTCTTCAGTTGTCACAGTCAGAGATGCTATTGGAGACTTGCCTCCCTTAGAAGCAGGTCAGAGTACTGGGATAAACCAGCACGAACTATTACAAGATGGGTTTTTCATCCTGGATCTGGCAGGTTTTTCCATCCAATGCAAAATCGCACAATTACGATTCGTGAAGCTGCAAGATTGCACTCTTATCCAGATAATTTTCACTTTTTGGGAACATATACTGATATGGCTTCTCAAATCGGTGAATCTGTACCTCCGCTTTTAGGTAAAGTGATAGCTGAATCTATTCTTAAAGCAAACTATCGGGAGGTTGCATACTGAGTTGAGCCTGCAAGGCTGAGAGGACAGTCTGCACGTAGTGATCGAGTGTAAGCCGATTTCGCTCCAATCTGATACGAACCGCTTCTGAAGGAATAATTCTAGATCTAAAGAGTTGCTTCTGAAGAGACTTCAGCGACCAACCAGTTGCCGTTGTAGCATCAACAGCATCATAGAGGAGTTTGCTACGCCCTAATGCTGGATCTGATAGAGGAATATCTTTGATGTAGTGAAAAATTGCTTCCCAAGTATAGTCTTCTATCGAGCCGATTACAGGCGATGCTATGGTAGCAATAATGGCTTGTTTTAATCTTTCAATCTCATTTTCCGTCAGCATTCAACAATTCCTCTACGGATTGCAAAAAATCACTCATTGTCAAGCTCAGAGCATTTGTTATATGATTGAGGACTCTTACAGATGGACTTTTTAGCCCTCGCTCAAGCTGACTTATATAGGTTCTGTGCAGACCTGTAATTTCTGCCAGATATTCTTGTGACCAACCTTGTTCTAGGCGACGGCGTTGTATTTCTAGTCCTAAAATCCGATCTAGGTGACTTGGATGCATAAATCAAGATTAGAGTTTTGAATACCAAAGTTCTACAGACTAAAGTATTCAAAAAAGTTATTATTTGTTGCCGATCAAATTCCCGCTTCAACTCGATATCATTCGCTTTATTAGAACACATTAAGAATATGACAAAGTAGATGCAGCAACAATGTCAGAGGAATGTAGCTATGGAATTACGCCCGATTAAAACAGAATCAGACTATTGCGCCGCACTCAAAGAAATTGAAAAACTGTTTGATGCAGAACCAAACTCTCCAGAATGCGATTGCCTAGAAATTTTAACAACTTTGGTAGAAGCTTACGAATTGTCCAGCCGATTAGGTAGAACAACTCAAACAGGGAACGCAGATTTTTTAGGAAACAAGAATCTCGTTAATACGTCTGTTCAAACTAGGGAACAATAAGATTTAAGCGGTATCGACAATATTATGAGTACTATGCGATTAATTTTAAACCATTTAAATTAAGTTGAAAAAGTCTTAAATTCAGCTACAATTTAATTCATCAAAATTAACTTATACTAGCAAATTTCGTGTCTATAAAAGCCTAATCTAGGCAGCAAACATGAATCAATTACACAATGCCTTTACTCTATTTTTGAGCCTTCTAGTAGAAGCAATGCCTTTTTTATTGCTAGGAGTTTTGCTATCAAGCGTTTTGTTATTTTTCATCGATGAGCGGCAGCTTATTTCCAAGTTGCCTCGCCATCCAATTTTAGGAGCAATTGCAGGTAGTTGTATTGGTTTTTTGTTTCCTGTTTGTGAATGTGGAAATGTTCCAGTAGCCAGAAGATTAATTATTAAAGGTGTATCCATTTCGGTGGCGATCAGTTTTTTATTAGCTGCTCCTACTATCAATCCAATTGTGATTTGGTCAACTTGGGTAGCCTTTCGCGATCAACCAGAAATAGTTTTTTTAAGAGTTTTATTTTCCTTTACAATTGCAACAATTATTGGTTGTGTTTTTAGCGTACAAAAAGATGCTCGACCTCTATTACAAAATAGTTTAGTCAGAAGAATTACTCTCCTCAACGATCGCTCTCAATTTAGAGAGGAAGAACAAGTGCGATCGCCAGAAAGAGTACCAATTTTATTACAATCTGGTACTTTTTTATTGAGTTCCACAGGGCAACCAGTACGCATGGATAATTCTCTATCGATGGCTTTGCCCAAGCTGGAAAATCGTCAGAATAAAGTATCTGAAAAAATAAAAGCGTTTTTAGATAATGTAATTCAAGAATTAAGAGAGTTAGGTGGAATGTTAGTCATAGGTAGTGCGATCGCTGCCTGTATACAAGAATTTGTTCCTCGCGATTTGGTATTAGGTTTTGGTCAAGAAACATTTAGCTCAATTATTGCCATGATTATTTTGGCAGTAATAGTTTCTATTTGTTCTACTGTAGATTCTTTTTTTGCTCTTTCATTTGCCTCTACATTTACTACTAGTTCTTTAGTCGCTTTTTTAGTTTTTGGTCCGATGATTGATATCAAAAGTATCGGTCTGATGCTCTCTATTTTTAAACCAAGAATTATCTTTTATATTTTTGCTTTAGCCGCTCAATTAACTTTAATTTTTACTTTGGTTTATAATTATTTCTTTTGAGTTTTAGCTATCAGCTATCAGCTATCAGCAATGAACTATGAACTATGAACTATGAACTATGAACCAAACACCCAAAACCTTTAATTCAAAAGCAAAATATTATTCTCCCTGGTTAGATGCATTAGCAATTTTGGCTTGGGGTGCTTTATTGCTCAAATATTCTCTGACTGGACAATTAAAACTATTAATTCATCCCAATTATTTTTGGTTAGTTTTTGTAACTGGAATTATTTTATTAAGCTTAGGAATTATTAAAGCCAATCAAATCTTAAAATCAAAATCAAATAGTAGAGAAATAAAGTCAACCAAAGCGATCGAACACATTACTTTGTTTCCTCCAGGTTGGAGTAGTACTTTATTAGTAACAACAGCAGTTTTAGGGTTTTTAATTCATCCTACAATTTTAAACAGTGAAGCAGCATTACACAGAGGAGTTACCGAATCCTTACCTCTGGTGCGATCGCAACCGCAATCTTTTCGTACTAACACCAATCCCGAAAATCGATCACTCCTCGATTGGATACGCACTGTCAGCGCTTATCCAGAACCAGATGCTTATACAGGACAAACAGCCAAAGTTACAGGATTTGTAATCCACTTGCCCAGTTTACCAGATAATTATTTACTAGTTAGTCGCTTTGTCGTGACTTGTTGCGCTGTCGATGCTTATCCCGTGGGTATTCCAGTCAAACTCAACACCAGTCGCGCCGCTTATCCTCCAGACACCTGGATAGAAGTTGAAGGAAAAATGACTACTGAAACCTTAGCTATCGATCGCGCCAACCTCACCCCAAATTCCCATCAACAACGCCAACTAGTACTCAACTCTACCTCTATTAAGAAAATTCCTACTCCTAGCGATCCTTATGCTTATTAGGGATTAGGGGTGTAAGGGTGTAGGGTGTGGGGTGTAGGGGAGACAAGTAGCAAGTGCTTCGTTTTGAGTTTCTCCGCCTCCGAGCAAGTAAGAAGATTGGGTGACAATGAACAATTAGCCATTAGCCATTAGCCATTAGCCATTAGCCATTAGCAATGAACAATGAACCATGAACAATGAACCATTACAACCAATCGATCGCGTTTTTATTCCTTTATTAATTAGTATTGGTCTGGGTATCGGGCTGATAGGATGGGGTAGTAAAATATGCGGCGATCGCTGTCCAATTTCTAATGTGCCGAGAGTCAAGTCTTTTAGCTGGCAAGATCGCCAAATTGGGGCAGAAGATACTGCTTTTATTTTGACCTTCGATCGCGCTATGGATCGAGCTAGTGTTGCTAAAAATTTAGAAATTGTCCCACCTCTACCTGGTAAGATTAGCTGGTCGGGAAGACGCTTGGCTTATACTTTAGCAGCGCCAGCACCCTACGGAGAAAAGTTTCAAATTTCACTCAAGCAAGCACAGCAACAAGATCGAGAAGGTAGCTCGATTAAGCCATTTACCAGTCAATTTAGTAGTCGCGATCGCGCTTTTGCTTATCTTGGCAGTAAAGGAGAGGAACAAGGAAGATTAATCCTCTATAATTTGACTCAGCAACGGAAAACTGTGCTTACACCACCGAATCTGGTGGTAATGGATTTTAAGCCAGATCCTAACGGCGATCGCCTGCTGTTTTCTGCTGCCGATCGCCAAATTAAAGACAATGCCTTACATCAATTAAGTCTCTATAGCGTCACTACCGATTTAAATAACCAGACGAAGCAATCGGTAAGCAATCCAGAAATTAAACTAGTTTTAGATAATCGAGAATATCAAAATAATAAATTTGAACTGGCGGCTGATGGGAAAACTATCGTCGTGCAAAGACTCCATCGACAGAATTATGAAGATTTTGGCTTGTGGGTAATTAAAGAAGGAGAACAACCAAAACGACTAAACGAAGAACCTGGAGGCGATTTTTTGATTACTCCAGATGCAGAAGCGATCGCCATTGCCCAAGGAGAAGGAATTGCTTTACTTCCTTTGCATTCCCAAGCCAAACCGATTGATTTTTTACCTAAGTATGGTAGAGTTCTCAGCTTTTCTCGGGATGGTTCCGCCGCAGCAATGGTCAGCTTTAACACTGACAATCCTAAATATCAGTATACGCAATCGCTATATTACGTAGATAATCGAGGAACACAAAAAAGACTGTTTAATATTTCAGGTTCGATCGCAGATTGTCAGTTTACGCCTAATACTACCCATCTCTATTGTTTATTGACGCAACTGCAAAAAGACAAAGAAATTCAAGAACAACCTTATCTAGTTGCCGTAGAATTGAAGAGTGGAAAAGTTCTTCCTCTGTTAGCTTTACCTGATGCTCGTGAAGTAACAATTGGAGTTGCACCCGATAGATTGGGAATTATCTTCGATCGAGTTACTACTAGCAATAAAGTTGATTCAGGATCTGCACCAAGAACTAATTCGGGAGAGGCGATCGCTGATAGTAATCTCTGGTTACTCATTCCTCCTGCAACTGAGTTAATCAAATCCAATTCAAGTTCGCCTCAGTTAGAAAAATTACCTCTCAACGGATTTCGTCCTCAATGGATACCCTAAACTCTCGATTAACAATCAATTGAATAGTTCTAAATCCGAACTTCCCCTTTGACAAAAAGCTACAAAGTATGCGGTGTAAGAGAATAGCTCAATTAATCTGGTCGCTTTACGTTGGGACGGTTAGGGAAGTCCAATTAAATAAACATCCAATAAAAGTGTAATGTACCTCATGAGGATGAAAAACGCTATGAAGTTGACATTTAAGGAGGAAAAATGCTGTTATTGCATTTAGGAGCTTATCATTTAGGCATTAACAGCAAACAACAAACTCTTTGGCATCAATTAACACCTCAAACACGTCTCCTTTGTGTATTATTGCTTTTGCTGGCGATCGCTCTCACTCCCAACGGACATTGGTGGACTTGGCTAATTTATGGTATTGGTATTGCTATTACTTTATTAATTAGCCGAGTCAGTTTAGCAATTTTATTGCCAAGATTAGCGATCGAATTGGCATTTGTCAGCCTATTGTCGATTAGTATTCTTTTTCACGATCGAGGTACAACCCTTTGGCAATGGGGTTGGTTGAAAATTACCACCGAAGGAATAATCGTCACAGGAAGTGTTGGGTTAAAAACTTTACTATCTCTTCTACTGCTCAATTTATTAACTTTAACCACTTCATTTCCTTCTCTTCTTAATGCCTTACTAATTTTGAGAACACCACCACTGTTAGTAGCCATTCTTGCTTCAATGTATCGATACATAGAAGTATTAATTGAAGAAGCAAATGCGATGCGACGAGCAGCAGTTTCTCGTAATTTGATGAATAACAAGCGCTGGCAAAGGTTAGTAGTTGGCAATGCGATCGGCGCTTTATTTATTCGTACCTACGATCGCGGCGAAAGAGTTTATCGAGCTATGCTTTCTAGAGGTTATCAAGGCTTGCCACCAATAAAACAAGCAACCAAAGGGAGAAAACGCGATTTAATCGCCCTGTTTTTGACAGTGTTATTTGCTTTACTTGGGCAATTTGTTTATCTTAACAATTAGAGCTTTGTTCATGGTTCATGGTTCATAGCTCATAGCTCATAGCTCATAGTTCATGGTTCATTGAGCATTGGTAATTCTCTCCTGCTCCCTGCTCCCTGCTCCCTGCTCCCTGCTCCCTGTTCCCTGCCTTCATGCATCATAATTCGATTAGGATTGAAAATCTCAGCTACACTTACCCTGATGGAACACAAGCCCTCAGTGATATAAATTTAATTCTCAAAGCGAATCAAAGAGTGGCTCTAGTAGGCGCAAATGGATCGGGAAAATCAACTCTACTGCTCCATTTAAATGGCTTATTGATGCCTCAAACAGGTGAAATTGTAGTAGGTGAATATCCGATGCAAGATCGATTGTTAAAGCAGATTCGTAACTTTGTGGGGATTGTATTTCAAAATCCAGACGATCAGTTATTTATGCCTACAGTGGGCGAAGATATTGCTTTTGGTCCTACCAATCAAGGGATTGAGGGAGAAAATTTGCTCGAACGTTGTTATCGATCGATGGCAGCAGTAGGATTAGATCTCGATCGCTATTGGGAAAGAAATGCTAATAATCTTTCTGGAGGTGAGAAGAAAAGAGTGGCGATCGCTGGAGTATTAGCCATGCAACCCCAGGTTTTAGTTTTTGATGAACCTTCAGCACAACTAGATCCGCGATCGCGTCGTCAACTGATCGATCTGCTGCAAACGTTACCTCTCACCCAGTTAATTGCTACCCACGATCTAGATCTAGCCTTAGAGTTATGTACTAGGACAATTGTTTTAAGTCAAGGCAAAGTAGTTAGAGATGGTTTAACCGAACAAGTTTTGAGCGATCGCGATTTTCTCGAACAACATCATCTAGAATTACCCTTTAGTTACAGTCGTCCTTACTGTCTGCTCAAAGATAGACCTTTAATTAAGTAGTTGGATAAACTTCAATTTATAGGTAGAGTTAGGGAACAGGGAACAGGGAACAGAAAGGCAATTTGTGTAATTAATTCTGTTAAATTTAATGACAAAACCAACTAATAATCTTAAATCTTCTCCCCTGCCCCTCAGCCCCTCAGCCCCTCTGCTGTCCCTACCATCCAATCCCAATCAAGACTACTCACCACCTTGGTTGCTCAAAAATGGTTTATCCCATACTGTCTATACTGCTTGGAAAGCTAGTCGTAATTGGCAAAAAACGATCGCCCAGACAGAACCAGTTTACCAAGAGCAAATTTTTTTAGGCGCGCAAGGAGTTCCCATTTATGGGATGGTAGCGATTCCACCCCATCCTCGCGGTACGATTATTGGTACTTATGGCATTACTGGCACTCTTGACAATCAATGGTATCTCAAGCTGATGGGGCGTAAAGCTTATGCTCAAGGATATGCGGTAGTTTTGTTTGACTGGAGGGCGCATGGAAAAACAGCAGAACTTTCTCCTACATTAACTTCTGATGGTTTGTACGAAGGAGAAGACTTCGTTCGGATTGCTGCTGCGGCTAAAAATATGGGTTGTCCTGCACCATTTTGGTTTACTGGTTATTCTTTGGGAGGACAGTTAGCACTTTGGGCGGTTAAAGCAGGACAGACGATTGGAGAATGGGGTAGAGATTTACCATTAGATGAGTCAGAAATAGCAGGTGGGGCAGTAATTTGCCCAAGTTTAGATTCTAATCGCTCTCTGACTTATCTAGAACAAGATCCTTTAGGCAGATATTTAGAGAAAGCGATCGCCAAGGAATTAAAAAAACTAGCTCGACAAATTCATGAATATCACCCAGAAGATCTAGACAAACAGGCGATCGAACGGGCTAATAGTATTAGGGAGTTCGATCGAGAATTAGTAATCGAGAGATTGGGTTTTGCTTCAGTTGAAGAATATTACGAAGCGAGTAGTCCTCTTTATTTATTACCCAATTTGAACAAACCTACACTAATTCTCTATGCTATTGACGATCCCATGTTCGAGCCAAATGTGGTAGCTGATTTGCAAAGAGTTTGTCAAAGTAACCAGGCGATCGAGCTGAATTTAACCAAATATGGCGGTCATGTTGGATATCTAGCTAATAAAGCCTGTCAACATCAATGGGGCGATCGCGATCGCTGGTGGGCATGGAATCGGATTCTCGATTGGTGCAAGAATAATTAAATAAGACTTTGATAACTGTTATGACTAATTTTGGCATTATTTGTCCTCCAGCGATCGGTCATCTCAATCCGATGTGTGCTTTAGGAAGAGAATTACAAAGGCGCGGACATCAAGTTACCTTTTTCTCAGTTCCCGACATTCATCAAAAAATAATTAACGCAGGCTTGAATTTTTGGCAAATTGGTGAAGTAGAATTTCCCTTGGGAAGCATAGAAGATTTTTACCAAAAATTAGGACAAACGAGTGGTCTGACTGGACTAAAATTGACCATTGAAGCGATCCGAAAAGAAGCAGCTATGCTGTTTCAAGAACTGCCAAAAGCATTGAAAGATGCCAAGATCGAAGCATTACTGATAGACCAAATTACTAGCGCAGGTGGAACGATTGCTGAGTATTGTCAACTTCCTTTCATCACTATTTGTAATGCCATGCTAGTCAATCGAGAAACTGGAGTGCCACCTTTTTTCACCAGTTGGAATTATATAGATACTTGGTGGGCGCGTTTGCGGAATCAATTGGGAAACTCTTTTATCGATCGCACGAGTAAACCTATCATAGATACGATCGCCAAGCAACGTCAGCGCTGGAATTTGCCAGCTTATTCAAACCGAGAAGAACTTTATTCAAAACTAGCCCAAATTTGCCAATTGCCAGCAGAATTTGATTTTCCTAGAGTCAAATTAGCACCCTGTTTTCATTACACTGGCTCATTACAAGATCCATCTGGACTAGAACCAGTATCCTCTAGCGCGATCGCCTTTCCTTTTGAAAAATTAACCGATCAACCTTTAATTTATGCTTCTTTAGGAACGCTACAAAATCGCAAAATGGAAATTTTTCAGCAAATTGCTGAATCTTGTCTGGGTTTAAAGGCACAGCTAGTAATTTCTCTTGGACAACCAGACAATCAAGAACCTTTGCCTAATTTTCCTGGTTCAACCATTGTTGTTAATTACGCACCTCACCAGCAATTAATTGAAAAAGCCGCTTTAGTAATTACTCATGCAGGTATGAATACTACCATAGGATCGCTCAGTAGTGGGATTCCGTTGATAGCAATTCCTATTACCAATGAACAGCCAGGAATAGCAGCAAGAATAGCATGGACGGGAGCAGGTGAGGTTATTCACGTCAAACAGTTAAACGTTGCCAAATTACGTCAAACAATTGAGAAAGTATTGTCCCAAAATTCTTACAAGGAGAATGCAACCAGAATACAAGAAGCAATTCGTCGTGCTGGAGGAGTTAGTAAAGCTGCCGATATTATTGAGCAAGTAATATCTACAGGCAAACCTGTAGTAAATTAATATTTAACAGTCAAGATTCAGGTAAATAATCAGCATTTAGACTCTCAGAAGCAGTAAAAGGAGATTCGACTGGAAAAGTATCGAGGGTTAATCCAGTTTCATCACTAGCTTGTTCTCTAGCATCTTGGTAACATTCATTAAATACTTCCTCAAAATAGCGTTTTAGCGTCGGACTAGCTTGAAAATCATTTCTCAACCTACGCCGATGCTCTCTGATACTAGCCTTCCAACTATTGCTTTGCTTCGATGGCTGATATTTATATTTGAGTAAGTGCAGCAACAACACCACTAAATTGCTCTTTACCGCCCTTTTCTCACTCCTGCCCATGTCTTCGATTTCTTCAATTAAATTGGCTGCATCTACCTCGGCAAATTTACCTTCTTTGATTAGTTGAGCAGTGTGTTCCAACCAAAGATAATAATCTCGCTCGTAAAGATTATTTGTACTGGTAGTTGATGGCAATTTAGCAGTCATACTTTAAGCAGCCAAACTTAAAAATTACAATTTATTAGAACAGTGTACCTTACCTGCTAAATAATCGGAGATTAATAAAAATTTAGAGACGTTTCAGGAAACGTCCCTACAATTATTCAATCATATTGTCTAGAGGTCGATCGCTTGAGCTAACCTCTAGAGAAAAAAGATCGACTAGCCAAGATTAATCTTGAGATGGACATCGTTGAAATCAGCATCATCTTGTCCAGCAGGTAGATCCTCAAAACCAAGAGTATCGCCGTCGATAAAGCGAATGTGATCCGCGCGATCGGGATTAGCACCCAAGAAGCTGAAGTAAGCTACAGGAGCAGCACCCAGATCGTTAGCAACATTCAACTGCAAGAACTCATCAGTAGTACCATTAGCAATTAGATAAGGTGCTAATAAAGCGCCGTCAGGTAGAATAGTATCTACATTGGTGTTATCCTTGTTCAAACTAGGATCGATTTTGTTACTAATTGCCGCTTGAGCATAACCAGCATCGCCAGGATTTAAAGATTTGCCACTCACCTTATCGATAACTGTTCCTTCTCTGTTTTGGATGACGTAGTAACCAACAGTATTGTTGTAACCAGCATCGCTAGAGAATTGGAAATTAGCTTGAGGTTGAGATTTTCCAGCCAGATCGATTAATTCATCACCCACTTGATTAAAGTTAGCTCTAATCACAAAATCATCAAAATCAGGATTGCCATTAGCTTCATTGACAGGTAAATCTTCAAACCCCCAGAGATTATCGCCTAAAGAACGAACATGATCGGCACCATCGGGATTGGCATCCAAGTAGCTGAAATAAGCTACAGGAGAAGCACTCAGGTTATTTTCTCCATTTCCATTAAGGAACTGCTCGGCATTACCATTGGCAATGATAAACGGTGCTAAGAGTTCTCCTGCATTCAGAGTAGTATCAACACCACTACTAGCTTTAGTTAAATTTAGGTCAATCCGATTTTGCATCGCAGCTTGTGCGTAACCAGAATCGCTAGGTTTGAGTAAATTTCCATTAGCATCGCGAATTGTACCTTGAGTATCTACAATTCGATAGAAACCAACTGTATTATCAAAACCAGCATCGCTTGCTACTTCAAAATTGGCGAAAGTGCTACTAGTTTGATCTTGAAGATCGATAATCTCAGTTTGTGAGTTAGTTTGGTTTTTAGCGCCGATCGGTACAGTTTCGTTGGTAAGCTGAACCGTCATTTCCAGGTCATTGTAGTCACCATCACCGCCGTTATCATAATCTTCCCACTTCAAGCTCAGTCCTTCTTCTGAGGTTAAATTATTAACTTCTACATGATTGGCTGCATCACTATTACCATCAATTGAAGCAAAGAAAACTTTAGGTAGTGCTTCACCAGTTTCGATCGCTTTGAGTGCATTATCGAGCGAGTTGTTTTGAACCAAGAAGAAATTGAGGCGATCGGTAGTATTAAAATCTTCTAAAATCCGAGTAGGATTATCGCCAAAGAATTGACTAGTCTTGCTTAAAGAGGAAAAGATTACTTTTCCAGATTTTAAGGCTGCTTCCAGGAAACCAGGATCGCTAGGTTGAAGACCGTTAAGAGTACCATCAGCATCTACCTTGAAGAAACCAATCTCGTTAATAAAGCCAGCATCGTTACCTGTGAGAGTAAACTTGAGACGACCATCAAGCTTGACATCTACCTTAACTGGAGCAGTTTGGGTATTACCGTTACTATCTTTAACTGTGTAGTTGAATTTGTCAGTAAATTTGTCATCGCCGATGGACTGTAAGACACCTTGTTCAGAATCAATGGTGAGATCGAAATTCTCAGGTATATCGACAACTTCAGCAGATGGAGTATAGACTAACTTATCGTCGGTTTTACTTCCAGGAGTATCGCTGTCATCGAGAGTGATTTGACCTCCTTGAGAGGTAGTTCGATCGAATTGTTGGATGATTAATCCCTCACCTTGGTCATTCTTGAGAACGTCGATAACAACGGGTTGTTCTACTTCTGTAGATCCTTTATCGGGTAAAGCTTTTAAAACTTCGACCAAAATGGGAAGAGAAGCATCGCTGACATTACCTAGAGAATCAGTCGCCTTAGCACTTAAGGTGTGTTTCCCGTTGCTCAATTCCTGGTTAGGAATTAACATCCATTGACCAGATGGGTTAGTAGTAGTACCTAAAGAGGTTTCATCGTCAAAAACTTCTACTGTACTACCTGGTTCAGCCTCACCAATAATTTCAGGAGTAGGATCGCCAGTAGTATTATTATTTCCTGGATCGCTGACATCAGAGATATCTATGGTTGTTAGTGCTGGTGGAGTTGCATCAACCATCAACTCGTCTTGAGTAGAATCTTGACCGCTATTACCCGCAGGATCGATCGCTTTAGCTACTACATCATAATTACCGTCTTCAAGTTTAGGAGTAATCTTGTCATCTGGTAATGTCCAACTACCATCACCATTGTTAGTAGCAGGATAGTCAACACCTGCAATAGTAAGCATAACTTTGGCATTAGGATCGTCTACTTTACCAGTCAACTCAGGGGTAGTGTCTTTGGTGGAAAGTGGATTAATGCTAACTACAGGCGCAGTGGTATCAACCATAGCGGTAGTAACTGCCTCACCGATATTTCCCTGTGGATCGGTGGCGATCGCCTGAATCTCATGTTTACCATCAGCTAGTGGTGAGGCGATCGCATCTCCAGGCATCGTCCAAGTACCGTCAGGATTTACGGTAGCTGGATATTCTACTCCGTCGATGACTAGTTTCACCTTAGATGTAGGATCGTCTACAGTGCCAGTTAGATCTGGAGTCGAATCATTGGTATTAGTAACTGGATCGATAGTAACTTTGGGTGAGTCTGTATCTAGAGTAACTGTACCAGTTCCATCACCAGTATTGCCAGCAGGATCGACGGCTTTAACAGTAACAGGGTTAGCACCATCAGCGAGTTTAGCAAGGGTATCATCTGGTAATGTCCAAGTACCATCGCCATTGTTAGTAGCAGGATAGTCAACACCTGCAATAGTAAGAATTACCTTCGCATCAGGATCGTCTATCGTTCCAGTTAGCTTCGGTGTGTCATCTGGAGTAGTAATTGAATCTACAGTGACTTTTGGTGCAGTGGTATCAACCATAGCTGTAGTAACTGCATCACCTATATTACCCTGTGGATCGGTGGCGATCGCCTGAATCTCATGTTTACCATCAGCTAATGGCGAGGAGATCGCATCTCCAGGCATCGTCCAAGTACCGTCAGGATTTACGGTAGCTGGATAT
>CAZJTL010000013.1:16694-46967 GCA_964548905.1 uncultured bacterium
GTTTACCATCAGCTAATGGCGAGGAGATCGCATCTCCAGGCATCGTCCAAGTACCATCTGGTTTGACAGTAGCAGGATATTCTACTCCATCAATTACTAGTTTTACTTTGGCAGTAGGATCGTCTACAGTGCCAGTTAGATCTGGAGTTGAATCAGTAGAACTAGTGACTGGATCGATGGTGATTTTGGGTGCAGTAGTATCTTCTGCAACATCAATGACTTGGATATTTAAGTGTAAAGTAGCTGTGTTACCCTTGGAATCAACGCCAGATACGAGCAAATCGTGTTGATTGTCTTTACCTTGATCAAGTGGTTGTTCATAGTCAGGAGCTTTTTTAAAGCTTAATTTTCCAGTCTCTGAATCGACAACAAACAGATCTCGATCTTCACCACCAATAATACTGAAACTCGACAAGATTATTGGATTACCTTGTTCGTCTTGTAAGGAAACTGTACCAACATCAGTTTGATTCTCAGGTACTTTAAGATTAATTGGCATTGGTGGTTGTATTTCTTGAATGGTTACAGTACCAACACCATTGCCACTATTGCCAGCAGGATCGACTGCTTTAACAGTAACAGGGTTATCACCATTAGCGAGTTTAGCAACGGTATCATCTGGTAATGTCCAAGTGCCATCACCATTGTTAGTAGCAGGATAGTCAACACCTGCAATGGTAAGCATGACTTTGGCAGTAGGATCGTCTACTTTGCCAGTCAACTCAGGAGTAGTATCAGTGGTAGAAAGTGGATTGACACTAACTACAGGTGCGGTAGTATCGATCGTAGCTGTAGTCGCTGCATCACCTGTATTTCCCTGTGGATCGGTGGCGATCGCCTTAATCTCATGTTTACCATCAGCTAAAGGAGGCTCGATCGTATCTCCAGGTACACTCCAAGTACCCTCAGGATTAACAGTAGCAGGATATTCTACCCCGTCGATAACTAGTTTTACCTTAGATGTAGGATCGTCTACAGTACCAGTTAGATCTGGAGTCGAATCAGTTGAATTAGTAACTGGATCGATAGTAACTTTGGGTGAGTCTGTATCTAGGGTGAGAGTACCAGTTCCATCGCCTGTATTACCAGCCATGTCTACTGCTTTAACTGTGACAGGATTATCACCACTATTGAGTTGAGCGACGGTATCATCTGGTAATGTCCAAGTACCATCGCCATTGTTAATAGCAGGATAATCTACTCCCGCAATGGTGAGAATTACTTTAGCTGTAGGATCGTCTACTGTTCCAGTTAGTTTCGGTGTGGAATCTGGAGTAGTAATTGAATCTACTGTGACTTTTGGTGCAGTGGTATCTTCCAGTACATCAGTAACAATGAAATTGATAGTTTGAATATCTGTACCACCTTTGCCATCGTCTACTTGTACTTGAATGGTATATTTACCATCGCCATCTGCATCTACGGGTAGATTTTCAAAGTCGAGAGGATTTTTGAGAGTAACTACACCAGTATTAGGATCGATCGCCAATAAATTGCGATCGCCCCCATCGATAATGCTGTAGGTTAAAGTGTCGCCTAAATTGGCATCGGTGGCTTTAACGGTAGTAACAACTGTCGAGTTTTCAGCGACAGATATATCTTGACTATCGCCGCCATCGAAGATAGGGGCTACATTTTCCGCGACATCGGTGACATTAACTGTCATCATCTGGATGGTTTCGTTACCGAATCCATCTACACCTTTAACTTCTACTTCGTAGGCATTAGTACCAGCCGCAGAACCTTTGGCTTCATAGTCTGGTGCATTGATAAAGACAACTTTGCCTGTAGCAGGATCGATCTCGAATTTAGCTGCATCTGCGCCGTTACCAGTTAAGCTGTAAGTGATTTCACTACCATCTACATCGGTGGTTGGCAGTAATACTGGAGTTGTATTTTCAGCTATGTTTACAGAGTCTGGTAATACTGGTGGGAGAGTATCGACGGAAACCTTGATGTTAACCTCGATCTTTAGGGCTGGATCGGTTGGCATACCGCCATATTCGACGAGATAACCTTTAGACTGGTACTCAATGCTAGCACCACCGTCATTAGGTAAATCATTCCAGTAACCCTTGTCATCGCCAAAAGCAGGAGAGAGTACGTGAGCGTAGCTTTCTTCGCCACCACTTCCATTATTACTGGGATAATCATTCGGTTCTAAGTAATTGGGAGTTCCCTGCCAATGTTCGTATGCGCCCTTAACTGGAGTACCGCCAGTCTTAGCACCAGTTGCATCCCCTTGAAAGAAATGAGTTCCTGTACCGCCGTTAGCTAAACCTTCTGGCCCTGTAACCCAACGCCATTCACCTTCTTTATCTTTCTCAACAGTACCATCTTCAGCACTGTTATCAACAGCGCCAATCCAACCGTTACCAGTTACTTTAGCGTCAATAAAGCTTTGTTCTTCAGCAGAAGTAATAGTCGCTAGATAGCCTTGCATACCAAAGTAAGTTTTTGCCTCAGCAGCAGCTTTAGCATCTGTCCAGTGAATTGATTGATCTTCAACAAATTCATAGTAGCGATCTTTGTATTTTAGTTTGTCGCCAAGGATAACGTTGATATCTCGATCGCCAATGGTGGGAGAAGCGCTAGCGTTAAAGTAACTAACTTGACGGAGTAGATCTTGATAAGTGGCAATGGGAGCCGTACCATTTAAGCTCAAAACGCCTGTGGTGTTGTTATAAGTCCAATCGATTCCATTAAGCGTACCACTATTAGCAGTAGTATCATTACCAAGAATCAGGCGATCTTCAGCAGGGACAAATCCTTCGCCAATGTATATTCTTGCTCCATTTAAACTTTCTGTTCCATTGCTAGTAATAGTAATTTGGTTGTCAAGAACTTTAGGAGTATCGCCTTTAAGACTAATTTTCTCATTAGAAGCCGAAAGTTCTGGAGAAAGCTGTAGAGTTGACTGATAGCTTTCCATTGTTTCAGCACTAAAAGCTAAATTAACTTTCATGCTACTGGTAGTAACTTCTAAATTCCAGTCGCCACCTTGGGCTGCATTACCTGTAGGAGTGGCTGAAGCGGCTATTTTTGCACCAGTTATATTATTTAATTTGGAAAGAAATTCTGCACCTGCGTCGCCAGCAGCTACGTTACAGCCGTAGAGAAGGATAGATCCCCCCTTACCCCCCTTAGAAAGGGGGGGATTTGAGGAGAACCAGGTTTTTAATTGACTGGTATATTTTTCTAATGTATCTAAACTTAATTCGCTATTACCGAGATAAAGACAACCAGGCGCACCATGAGAAACGATGTGAAGATTGGTTATTTCACCATGATGGCGTAATGCGTTTGTAATTTGTTCGATACCATCTCTATTAGAGTCAAGAATCTGTACTTTAGCCTTGCCAATAACACCTTGAGCTAATACTTGATAGTCTTGAATATTGGAATCAATAATTACTAGAGTCATAGTTGCTTTATCCAAATGAGGTTGATTTGATTGAAATAATGTAGAGTTCAAATTTTCATAAAATTTAAAACCTTTAACAATACAAGTTTTGTATTTATTTGCTGGTTTTAGAGTCATAAAAATTCCTAAATAGCTCTAAAAAATCCTACATACCATTGCTATCATGTCAAAATCACATGGTATTAACCACAGAGATCACACTTAAATTTTTAGAAAAATGCTGTTGGTATTTGCAACTAAAGCGACCGTTTTTTTACTTGCATAACACTTAAAGATAATTAAGTAGAGCAACTATAATAGTGTTATTTTACTTAGGTATTTTTGAGGATAAAATAATTAATTTTACTGAGATAGCTAATAGCTAATTGTTCATGGTTCATAGAAAAACAGGGAGCAGGCAGCAGGCAGAAGGCAGCACGTCCTCCAGAGTCGTCAGAGGAGGAGACAAGGTAGAAGAGAAGACAAGGAAGTTGTCCCCCTTGTCACCCTTGTCTTTTGGACGTTTCCCCTACATCCTTACTAGCTCCTAATCTCTAGTTCTCAAAATAATCCAGGTGATTCTGGTCAATAATTCCTGAGAAACGTTAACATAAATTAACAACGATTGAGATCGATCGATAGTTTTCCTGAATTGTCAGTAGCTTTACTCTTAGTAACAGCCTTTTCATGAATACAATAAACAATAAGAAGAATATAAAGAGCGACTATCCTCAAATCCTAGGAGGCGACCAGCGTGAACAAAAATAACAATAAAAAGTGGCGTAATGCGGGATTGTACGTGCTACTGGCGATCGTAGTTATTGCTTTAGGCACTGCATTTCTAGACAAGCAGCCTCAAAGTAGAGAATCGTGGAAGTACAGTAAATTTATTGATGAAGTTGAAAGCGGTCAAGTAGAAAATGTCAAACTAAGTGCCGATCGCTCCCAAGCACTTGTTACCGATCAAGAAGGGAACCCCGTCTTAGTTAACGTTCCTAACGATCCACAGCTTTTTGACATTCTGACTAAAAACGGAGTAGATATTTCGATTCTGCCCCAAAATGACGAAGGCTTCTGGTTTAGAGCTTTAAGTAGCCTCTTTTTCCCCATTTTATTGCTGGTAGGTTTATTCTTCTTACTCAGACGCGCTCAAAATGGCCCTGGCAACCAGGCGATGAACTTTGGTAAATCAAAAGCCAGAGTACAAATGGAACCGCAAACTCAAGTGACTTTTGGCGATGTAGCAGGCATCGAGCAAGCTAAATTGGAGTTAACAGAAGTAGTAGACTTCCTTAAAAACGCCGATCGCTTCACTGCTATTGGAGCTAAAATTCCCAAAGGTGTTCTTTTAGTAGGTCCTCCAGGGACTGGTAAAACTCTCTTAGCTAAAGCTGTAGCAGGAGAAGCAGGAGTACCCTTCTTCAGTATTTCTGGTTCTGAATTCGTAGAAATGTTCGTCGGTGTGGGTGCTTCTCGCGTCCGCGACTTGTTCGAGCAAGCTAAAGCTAATGCACCTTGTATCGTCTTCATCGATGAAATCGACGCAGTTGGTCGTCAGCGTGGTGCTGGATTAGGCGGCGGTAACGACGAAAGAGAGCAAACCCTCAACCAGTTACTAACCGAGATGGATGGTTTTGAAGGCAATACTGGTATTATCATTATTGCTGCTACCAACCGTCCCGATGTACTCGATGCAGCATTATTGCGTCCTGGTCGTTTCGATCGCCAGGTAGTAGTAGATCGCCCTGATTACGCAGGTCGTAAAGAAATTCTCAATGTTCATGCTCGTGGTAAAACTCTTGCTAAAGATGTAGATCTAGAGAAAATTGCTCGTCGTACCCCTGGTTTTACTGGTGCTGACCTCTCTAATTTGTTGAACGAAGCAGCAATTCTAGCCGCACGTCGCAATCTGACTGAAATTTCTATGGATGAAGTTAACGATGCGATCGATCGAGTGTTAGCGGGCCCAGAGAAGAAAAACCGCGTGATGAGCGAAAAACGCAAGACTCTAGTAGCTTATCACGAAGCAGGTCATGCCCTAGTAGGCGCGTTGATGCCCGACTATGACCCCGTACAGAAGATTAGCATTATTCCTCGCGGTCGTGCTGGTGGTTTAACCTGGTTCACTCCTAGCGAAGACAGAATGGAGTCTGGTTTGTACTCTCGTTCTTACCTACAAAACCAAATGGCAGTTGCTTTAGGTGGTCGTCTGGCTGAGGAAATTATCTTTGGTGAAGAAGAAGTTACAACTGGTGCTTCTAACGACTTACAACAAGTTACCAGAGTTGCCCGTCAGATGGTGACTCGTTTTGGAATGAGCGATCGCTTGGGTCCTGTTGCCTTGGGTCGTTCTAATGGTAATGTCTTCTTAGGTCGAGAAATTGCTTCCGATCGCGATTTTTCTGATGAAACCGCCGCCGCGATCGACGAAGAAGTTCGTAATTTAGTCGATCGAGCTTATACTCGTGCCAAGGAAGTATTAATCAATAACCGTCATATTCTCGATCGCCTAGCCGATATGCTAGTTGAGAAAGAAACTGTAGACTCAGAAGAGCTACAAGAGGTCTTAGCTAGCAACGATGTCAAGATGGCATCTCTAGCATAATTGACAACTTTAATTGAGTCAGCGATTTCAATCGCTGACTGATAACTGATAACTGACTGATAACTGATAGCTAAAATGGCATATCCTCCTCCTCTTCTTCTGGTGGCTGCGTTTTGGCAATATATTTATCTGCGCGATCGAGTAGTTCGACAATTTCTCCTTCAAAAGATTTGCTTAAGCTTTCCAGTGCTTTATTAAAATCAAGATCTTCTAGTGAATCATTTTCCTGGCGATCGCCTTCATTTTGTTTGAGTTCAGTAGCTGGAGATTGAACAGTGACTTCTAATTTTTTAGTTTCTTTAACTTCTGCAATTGTTTCTGGGGATTGAGGAATTTGATTAACTGCGACTGGAATTTTTGTTGCTGGAGGTGTTGGAATACCAGGATGCTCGTTCGAGTATTCTAGAGTCTCTGGTTTGGGACTAATTATGACGGTTGAAGCTGATTGTCGAATGGTTGGGTTATCTTTTGGTTCTGGTGAAACTGATGTTTGAGTTGAAGTGATTGACTGACTTTCGGCTGAAGCTACTTCTAGAGTTACTTTCACCTTATGCCCACAAACTTTAGCAAAAGCCGCTTCGATATTAGGAATTTTATTTTGATTGAGTTTGAGTAGTTGAGGAGAACTAATCCCAATTAGAGCCGTATGACCGCGCCAATCTAGTAAATGACAGTGCTGACGTAGTAAAACCTGAGTAATTGGTGGATGAGCGCTAGCAACTACTTTCTGCCAAATTAATTCGGAGTCGATTTTGGGTTCGGAATTGGCGATCGCTTGGTTCTGTTGGCGATCGAGGTTAGTTGAGGTTTTAACTTCAGAGGTAGATATATTTCTTTGCTGTTGCTGCGTTGGAGAGGTTTGAGCAACAACTGAAGCTCGATCGAGATTGTTACTATTGACTGAGGGAAATGGATACAAATTTTGCTTTGGTATTTCTAAAGATGGAGGATTTGCTTGAGAATCTGGTTCTGAAGTCAAAGCTGACAGTGGTTCTTGTTTTGTTGGCAAAGAAGCAGCAGATCGATCGCTTTCTAAAGTCAGATGTCCACTAGCAGCAGGTAATAAGCCGAGTAAGGTAATTTCTAGCCACAAACGCGGTTGAGTAGTATTTTTGACTTGAGCTTCTGAGTCTTTGAGGTGCTGCTGTCCATGTAAAATTAGCTTGAGATCCCAATTATTAGCCTCAACGCATAGCTGTTGCCAAGTTGGTTCGGTGAGGGCAACTAAATCATGACAAGATGGAGAGGTTTTGGCAATGAGTAAATTAAGGTAGAAACTAGCCAGATTTTGCAGAATCACTAGAGGTTCTCTACCGCGATCGAGCAGGTGTCGGCATTGCTGGAGGACTAATTCAACTTTGTTATTCCGAATTGCTTGCAGGAGAGTTAACAAATCTTGTTCGGGAACTGCTCCTACTAAATCCCAGACTCGTTCGGGAGTAATCGTACCTGAAAATAAACTCAATTGATCGAGTAAGCTTTGAGCATCTCTAAGTCCACCATTAGCAATTTGACCGACTAAAGTTATTGCTTCTGAAGTAATATCAATTTTTTCTTGCTGGGCAATCCATTGCAAATGAGATACCATCGCTTTGATGGGAATGCGACGATAATCAAATCTTTGACAACGAGAAATAATGGTTGGTAAAACTCTTTGGGGGTCAGTAGTTGCCAGCACAAACACAACTCTAGCTGGAGGTTCTTCGAGGGTTTTCAGTAGAGCGTTAAAAGCTGCCGTACTGAGCATGTGACATTCATCGATCGCGTAGACTTTGTAGCGACATTGCACTGGAGCAAATTGAGCGCGTTCAATGATTTCACGAATATTGTCAACTCCAGTATTACTAGCTGCGTCAATTTCAATCACATCCATTGCCGTAGCACGAGCGATCGCCAGACATACTTCACATTGACCGCATGGGGTTGCGGTTGGTCGATCGCTACCCAAACAATTTAGAGATTTGGCTAAAATCCTGGCACTAGAAGTTTTACCAGTGCCTCTTGGCCCTGTAAATAAATAAGCAGGAGCAATCTTGTGATTGACAATTGCATTGGTTAAAGTAGTTGCAATCGCTTCTTGTCCGACCAAATCGGCAAAACTTTGAGGTCTATATTTGTGATGTAAAGGTTCGTAAGACATACTAGAGGCGATCGCGAAAAATGAAACAATGGAAGATTAAAAATTTAGTCGATAAAATATAGGTCATTCTTTTGCCGAATCCAATTCTGGCATCAGTCTTAAAGGTAACTTGGTCAGAGCTTAGCGAGATCTTAAGCTCTTGCAACTTCTCTGACTTGTTCAAAAATAGTAGTCATAAGTTAAATCTTGCCCTTGAAATTTTCCGATTTTACCTCCAAAAGGAAATATTAAACATGCTCAGGCAAATACGTAAAAGTCTCAAAGGCGTCCATAATCAAGTTGACGATCGAGACGATCGAAATATTGACAATAACCTAGAACAAAATCTCCAACAATCAGCCGAGCGAGCCGATCTAAATACTTCCGATCGCCAGCTTGAGAAGGAGCAATCGCCAATCAAACAACTCACCGATCCAGATTATGAATTTTTATTCGATCAACTGCTCGAAGGAGTAGCTCATGGTTGGCACGATGGCAGAATCATTAAATTTTTTGAGCGACTAGAAACTAGGGGTAATCCAGAATTCTGGATATCTTGGCTACAACGCTTTGGTCGTAAGATTTTGACTACATCTGTACCCGATCGCGAATTGGCGGCTCGTATGCTTCTGTTCGGTCAAATTACTCAATCGGCTCCTTCTTTAAAAGATTTCGGCTTGTTGGCTTATCAAATAGGGCATCAGCTCATCATTAAAAGTGAAGGCGAATCTGTCTGGGATTACTCCGAATCTAAGCCAGTAGTTGAGAAAAATTATCCTCAAGACTCATCTTCTACTTCTGTAGTTTGGGAATATCTGGAAACCAATGAGCAAGAAATAGCACCTACAAGTCTTTCTTTAACTCCACTAGAGACAACAACTGCTGCTCCTGAGCTACCAGAAGCCTCGACTGACGAGCAAATTTCTTCACCTGAGCCTTTTCTAGAAGATGCTACGACTGTCGATCCATTTCTGGATGAAGTGGAAACAAACTCTGCCTTTTCCAGATCGAGTGAGTTCGAGTCTGAAGCAATACCCGATCTTTGTGAGCAAACAGAAACCCCAACTTTAGATTATCCCGAAATTGAACCAGAACTTTCCTCCAACGACAAGACAATTCATGAACCAATGCCAGCTCTAGCTGACGAAAATATTCCGTCTCCAAGTATTATACCCGTTCAAACTAGTACAAACATAGAACAAAATTTCGATTCAGCTCAAGCCAATGCCAACCAAAAACTTGAAGCAGAGATTCCCAGTATAACGACAGAACAATTGTTATGGATTTTGCAGCAAGATGCTAATTTAGTCGAACAAATGTCAGCGCAGTTGAACCTTGACACCAAAAATCCGCAATTGCTGATGCAAGCTTTAATTGAACGATTGAGTACTCATGGTGAAACTGAAGCACAAAAAAACCTCGCTCTAGCAGAAAGCTGGTTTGAACTGGGGCTTAAACAGGCAAACCTCGGCAATATGGAAGAGGCGATCGCCTCTTGGGATCGAGCGATCGCCATTAATCCCAATTTGGCATCAGCTTGGCACAATCGCGGTAGTGCTTTAGGTCATTTAGCCAAATTTACCGAAGCCATTGCTTCTTTCAATCGAGCTTTAAAAATCGACCCCCAAGACGCTCAAACTTGGAACGATCGCGCCCATGCTTTAATTAAATTAAAAAAATGGGAAGAAGCAGTAGCTAGTTGGGATAGAGCCTTGGAAATTGAGCCAAATTGCTATCAATTCTGGTACAATCGCGGCTACGCCCTGGAAAAACTAGGACGCTCGGAAGAATCGATCGCCAGTTATGAGCAAGCTCTTCAGATGCAACCTGATGTTATTTTCAACAATAATAGGTATATTAATTTACTAGAAAATAGCTGAACGAGTATCGATAAAAAATCAAAAATAAACCTAAACGATAGTAGCGGAGTTATCAGATTTATCTATCAATTCAACGCTAGCTTACAAAATCACACAAATTTTCAGCAATTCATCACAAGGACAAAAATATGATCGGAACACCTGCTAATCCCATGGAAGAATCAACTATCTCCAGCGAAGAAAGAATCGCCCAATTAAGAAATTTAATTGATACTTTGCGTATTGCAGATGAAATAGCTTCTAAAGGTTATTTGATCAGTAGTTCTGAACTAGCTGACTTAATGAATATTAATGCTAGCGCTGTCACCAGTAGGGGAGACAATTGGTCTTGGCGCAATTGGCTAGTTTCTAGAGTTAGGCGTGAGGGCAATCAGATTCTCTGGCAATTAGAAAGGGTCGATTAGCTAGTTCTAGCGAGCGATAATGTGAAATAGATTACTAATTGTTACTCTAAATTGCATGATTCGGCTCGAAGTCAAAATTTCTAGCTAAGATAGAGTTTCTCGGCTGTTTCCTCAAACAAATTGAGATAGAATATAGCCTAGAGAGGCTATTAATGTTGCAGGTAACTTCTCTAGCAAAACAAGGTCGATCGAGATGGTCAACTTTTAAACTGCCAATTATCCAAGCAAACAGTTGTATTCTTGCCCATAATATAACCTTGTTTTGTCTGGCGATCGAAGTTAGACAACGGCTCTGGAATTCGAGAAAGTTTCTCTAGTGCGATTGCACCAAAACAATCAACTAACTAAATTAATAAATCGAAAAGTTTAAGTTATTCTTTCCTTGCTCAGTTCATCTGTCACTGCCCCAATGGATCTTGATTCCAATGACTTTGTCTATTTACGACCCCTCTAAACTAATAATTCGTCTCTTGCAATACCGCGATTTAGAGGCTTTAGAGTCTCTTTCTGCAAGCAACAATGAAGATGAAATTATCAAATGCTCTTTAACTAAAGAACAAGAAAAGCCTACCGAGCATATTCGTTTTTGGTATGGAGTACTTAAGCTCCTAAGTTGGTTTCCTAACCCTTACCAGCACAATTTAAGAGTATATGTAGCAGAACAGCTACAACAAATTCTCGGGTTTATTCAAGTTTCTCCTTTGAATAAGAGCCGCAGTACTTGGAAAATAGAACGAGTTGTTACTAATCGACAAATTTCTCATCAAGAGTTGTTAATTGGGAAACAAAGTATTGGTTCTCAGCTTTTGCGCTATTGCTTGGAAACTATTTGGGAAGCTAGAACTTGGGTAATAGAAGTTAGCGTGAACGAGAAAGATGGGTTAGCTCTTTATCGAGAAAATGGCTTTCAACCTCTAGCGCAAATAACCTACTGGGCGATCGCTTGGGAAACTTTAGAAAAACTAGCTCAAAATCAACCAGATTTACCCAATCTTTTACCTGTTAGCAACGCCGACGCGCAGTTACTCTATCAACTCGATTGCATGTCAATGCATCCGCTTCTGCGCCAAATGTTCGATCGCCATGTTCAAGATTTCAAAACAGGTTTGATTAAAGCTGCAATTTCCAAATTCCAACAACTGTATAGAAATACCGAAATTACTAAAGGCTATGTTTTTGAGCCACAACGTAAAGCGGCGATCGGCTATTTCCAGTTAGATTTATGTAAAGATGGCTCCCGTCCACATCGAGCAGAATTAACTGTTCATCCAGCCTATACCTGGTTGTATCCTCAATTAATGGCGCAAATGGCGCAAATAGTCCAAAATTTGCCCCCACAACATTTAGAATTAGCTTCTGCTGACTATCAGCCAGAAAGAGAAGAATACTTAGAAAAGCTAGGTGCTGTTCAGATCGAACATACCCTATTGATGTCACGCTCTGTTTGGCACAAACTAAGAGAAGCTAAGCCATTAGAAGCACTACAACTATCTGAAGTTCTGCAAGGACTAAAACCAGTTCGCACCCCAATCCCCTCTCGTATGTCTTGGCTAGAGTCTCTTTCTCGCTCTTACGCTAAAAGTATTGATAGCAAAGATGTGATCGCCTCTGAATTGAAAGAACGTGTCAACAAACAGGAAGACAAAGCAGAAGATGCTTCTAGAACCCCAAATAATGGGCATCATGCTTAAAGTAGGGGCTAGGGAGCAGGGAGCAGGGAGCAGGGGGGCAGATGGAAAGAGTTGCAGCATTAGGATTGGATGTGGGTCAAAAGCGGATGGGGGTGGCTGGATGTGATGGGACTGGATTGATTGCGACTGGTTTGATGACGATCGAGCGGACTTCTTTTCGAGAAGATGTCGAAAAATTGACCAAAATTGTCAGAGAAAGAGATGTCCGAGTTTTGGTTGTGGGTTTGCCTTATTCTATGAATGGAGAAATAGGATTTCAGGCGAAACAAGTGCAAAAATTTGCTAAAAGAATTTCAGCCGCGCTACAACTACCAGTAGAATACGTAGACGAAAGGCTCACCTCAGTAGAAGCACAAGAGCAACTTAAGGCACAGAAACGCTTTTCCAGTCGTAATAAAGGCGCGATCGATCGCCAGGCAGCTACAATTATTTTGCAACAGTGGCTCGATCGACGACGTGTAAAAAACTAGGACGTTGCTGACATCAACAGCATTTCAGCCGTCAGCCTTCAGCCTTCAGCAGGATTTAGAAAACAGGAAAGTCACGTCTTCTCAAGTAAACCTGCTCCCTGCTCCCTGCTCCCTGCTGATAGCTGATAACTGATAAGCTACTGTTATCCTTTAAGAGTTTTAGCAAATAACTCACTCAATCTTTGTAATCCAGGAGAAACATCTTCTGGCTCGATACGAACATCTAGAATGCTAAAAACATCAGCTTGCTTGGCTTCCTCTAAAGCTTGGCGGAATTGTTGGCTAGTTTCGACGACAAAACCTTTCCCGCCTAAAACAGTTGCTAATTGTGCGTAATCAAGCTGAGTAATTTTGACAAACTCTGCATGTTGATGAGCCATCGATCGCAAAGAAGTATAGGAACCATTATTGATTAAAATGACAATTGGTTTAATCCCGATACGTTTGGCGGTTACTAACTCCATTCCTGTCATTTGAAAAGCACCATCTCCAACCAAGGCGATCGCCCGTCGCGATGGCTCGGCTAATTGCGCCCCAATTACACCAGGAATACCAAACCCCATACTGGCATAAAAAGAAGGAGCTAAAAAAGAAGTACCTTGCTTCATTTGAATATCGTCAGCCGCAAAAATAGCATCACCAACGTCTGTTACCATCAGGGTTTGACTATCAATAAATTGATTGAGTTCGTACAATACGCTACTCATGCAAATCTTGCCTTCACTAGCCTCAACCCTCGGCTTCATCGTACTGATGTTAGAGCAACTATAACGAGGTAAATCTTGACGTTGGCATAGAGCCGTTACAAAATCTTCAAACAAAACGTTGCGATATTCATGATATTTAATCGCAATACTTTCAGCCGTTGCATAAATAGTATGAGCTGGATTGAGATTAGCTGTAAACATGCCCAAATTTATGTCAGTTAAGAGTGCGCCCAGCATCAACAGACAATCTGATGTTTCGACTAGTTTGCAAACATAAGGATCGCCAGCTTCACCATTGTAAATGCCAATATATTGAGGATGACTTTCTGGAAATACCGATTTTCCGAGCAAAGTCGAACAGACAGGTACACATAACCGTTCGGCTAATTGTAAAACTTGCTCTTGCAAACCAAAACGATGCAATTCTACATCAGCAATAATTACAGGCGAACTAGACTTGCCGAGCATTGTCAAAGTTTCTGCGATCGCCTCAGCTAAAGCTTCTGGATTGGTTTTTTTGACTGGTATTAAATTTGTTCCCGTCTCCTCAATCTCTGCATAAACCATGTCGCGAGGAATTTCTAGATAAACAGGACGTTTAAACGTAGTAGCATAATTCAAAGCTTGATGGATTTGAGCATCAGCAGTGCGGGGGTTATCCAGAGTGACAGAATAGAGAGTAACTTCTTCGTAAACTCGTCGCTGAGTATCAAAAGTTTTGACTTTGTGATGTAGTAAATCTCTTTCTCTTCTTTCCTTAACTCCTGGGCCACCGCTTAAAATTACTAAAGGAGATTTTTCAGCATAAGCCCCCGCCACGGCATTAACCATATTTAAGCCACCGACACTATAAGTAACGACGGCTAAACCCAAGCCTCGAATGCGAGAATAAGCATCGGCAGCAAAACCTACAGAAGGCTCATGAGTCATCACAATTGGTTTAATTTTACTCTCCACCAGGGCATCATAAAGAGTCAGAGCAAAATCACCAGGGATGCCAAAGGCATGTTCTACTCCCATGCTATAGAGGGTATCGAAAATATGAGGTGCTAATTGAGGCACTTTAATTCACCTTCTCGAAGAGCTAGTAGATTTACTCTTTCTATTTTCGTGAATTAATTAACTAAAAGTCTCTTAATTTTTGCTAATCTTTATTAATCTGACCAGAACCTCCGCCTCCGATCAAACTTTAGCTCAAACGCTGGTCAAAACTGATGGACAAGCAAGAGATAACAAGGGATGCAGATCGACAACTCTACCAATAATGGCGATCGCTGGTGCTTCAAAATTTACCTGTTCTATTTGTTGAATAATAGTTGCTAGAGTGCCAATTAATTGTTGTTGCATAGGAGTTGTTCCCCAACGAATTAGAGCGATCGGCGTTTCTGGAACAAGTCCACCTGCAAGCAGTTGAGGCACAATCGTCGCCAGATTGTGAATCCCCATGTAAATGACAATTGTTTCCGAACCAGCCGCAATCGCACTCCAATTAACTTCAGGACGATATTTGCCTGCGGCTTCATGTCCAGTCACAAAAGTAACACTCGAACTATAGTCTCGATGGGTAACGGGAATGCCAGCATAGGCAGGAGCGGCAATTCCAGAAGTTATGCCTGGTACTACTTCCACCGAAATTCCTGCCCTAATCAAATCTTCCATCTCTTCGCCACCGCGACCAAAAACGAAGGGATCGCCACCTTTGAGGCGAACGACGACTGCGTTGGTATGAGCTTTGTCAATTAGTAGTTGGGTTGTCTCAGACTGTAACTTAGAGTGACGACCGTGTCTTTTCCCTGCGTCAATTTGTTCGGCGCGATCGCCAATCATCGCTAAAATGGGAGCGCTGACTAATGCATCGTAAATGACGACATCAGCATGTTCTAATAAACATTTTGCTTTGAGTGTCATCAACCCAGGATCTCCAGGCCCTGCGCCGACTAAGTATACTTTACCCAAACATTTTTCTACTTGCTGCTCACTCATTACGCTACCCCATCTACAATTATTTCAGCTAATTCTGTTGTTGCTCCTAGAGGTTGACCAAGAACTAATTCAACTTTAGGAAAAGCTATCTCTAGCTGTCTGAGTTGCTCTTGGATTGCTTCTGTAATTCCCCCAGTAAAGAGAAAATAGGGGATGATGCCGATTTTCTGATGTCCAGCTTTGACTAATTCTTCAACTCGTTCGGCTAAGTGTGGAGAAACTGACCAATAGGCGATCGTTGCTTTTAATTCCGATGCCAGCCTTTCTAGAGTCTGATTGGCGTTAGGTCTGCGACTGCCATGAGCTACGATAATGCGAGCCTCAGCATTCAATGCTTCAAACTGTCCTGCCAATAATTGACTCAAATTAGGACTACTTCCCAAGTAAGGACGCAGATCGAGTAAAGGATTTGACCCTAACCTTTGTTGCGCTTGTTCGACTTGAGCGGGAAGATCTTCGCGAACATGTACTCCAGGCAATAAAAATAGAGGTAGAATTTGCAATTTTTGTAACCCAGCGCGATCGGTAACTCGTGCCATTTGCTCGATGCTGTCGTGTAAAGGAACAGTTGATAGTTCCAAGCAAGCCGTGTTTACCAAACATCTTTCTATTTCGCTACTTAGCGTAGATTTTGTAGCCAATATTTTCCTTTTTTTACCGTCTTTGTGGTTATGATTTTTATGCTGACTAATAGCAAGCCTATTTTCTAACTGTTTTTGTACTAACTGAGCCAGTCTTTTCAAATTTAGTTGAAAACGGGGATCGCGGCTGCCATGAGCTACCAACAAATATGCACTAGAAAATCTCAAAGAGTTTACTACCAACAGATAATTAATCCCGATCGGGTTGACTTTGTAATCATTAAACTATCAATTATAGACTGGCTGTCAATCATTTTTGTATCCAATGATATAGCTTGATTTATGAACACAAAAAATATAGTGTAGTGATGAATATTGACTACCAAATCATCTTATAAGAAAGCTTACTCATCATTACTAGACAGTTGCTCCAATGTCAAACCTAACACCAATGAACAGTAGCCAAAGTAATCAACACTCGTTGTCGGAAGCAAAAATACTTGGACAGCGCGAGAATATTGATTTTAATTTCAGTCAATATTTTCTCAAGTGGAAACGTCACTGGAAACCTGCCGTAGGTATTCTTGTCTTGACTATGCTTTTGTCTGCTTGTGTCTCAACCTTACTGAAAACAAGTTATCGAGCTGAGGGAAAATTACTATTCAAAGCGGATCGCACTGCTTCATTAACTGGTTTGCAACAAGATAACCAAGACAGCAACGATCTCAAGCCTTTATTAATCAACCAAACCCCAGTTAGTACCCAAATTGAAGTAATTACCTCTTTCCCAATTTTGCAAGAGACAATTAACAGGGCTAAGTTGACAGACAGCGAGGGTCAATTATTAGCACCCAAAGCTCTTAAAGACAGTCTCAAAATTAAGATGATTGGTGGTAGCGATGTTGTTGAAATTAGCTACCATAACCGCGATGCTAAGGCAGCTTCTGATGTAGTTAATACCTTAATGGAAGTTTATATTGATAACCAAATCGGCAATAAACAATCAGAGTCAAAAGTTGCTCGTGAGTTTATTGCTAAAGAGTTACCTCTGGTTGAAGATAAAGTATTGCAGGCGGAAACTGCATTGCGAGATTTTAAATCGAAAAATAGCGTTCTCGCTTTGAATAAAGAAGCAGAGACAGCAGTTACTCAATTAGCCGATCTCAACCAAAAAATTACCACCACAGAAGCCCAACTTAGGGGGATTGAAGCCCAAGCTGATGCACTCAAAGCTCAGTTAGGACTATCCCTCAATCAAGCTTTAGCGGTGAATAAAATTAGCGATTCACCAACTATTGGTGGGCTATTAGAGCAAATAAAGGCAGTAGAAGAAGATATTAACAGTGAAAAACAAATTTATCGCGAAAATCATCCTAATGTAGTCAATTTGCAAGAAAAAAGACTCACTCTCAACAAAAAATTGCAGCAGGAAATTAGAGATATAGCAGGAAACGTACCGATTAATCAAGGATTATTAAAGGTTAGAGAGAACAAAGAAAATCAACTAGAAAAATTTATTACGTTAGGAATTCAAAAAACTGACTTATCTCGACAATTAAATTCTTTATATCAGTCGAAAAAAGTATATCAAGAGCGAGCCAACCAAATACCTGGTCTAGAGAAGCGACAAGCAGATCTTGACAGGCAAATCAACTCAGCCAAAAATACCTACGAAACCCTATTAAACAGCTTGCAACAAGTACAAGTCACCGAAAATCGAAGAACGGGCAACGCTCAAATTATTGAACCAGCAAAAATTCCCGATCGCGGCAGTTCTAAACGACTATTGGTATTGGCTGGAGGTACTATGTTTGGATTGCTCCTAGCGCAAATAGCCGTCATCCTGCTCGATCGCATTGACAAATCCCTGAAAACTATTCCTGAAATCAAAGAAATCTTTCCCTACAATGTCCTAGGAATCATTCCCTTCGATGAAGTGGCGCAAGAGGTTGATATTCCCATGATTTCAATCGTGGAAAAACCAGAGTCATTCGTCAGTGAAATTTATCGCATGATTCAGGTTAACTTAAAGCTACTCAATTTAGATAAGCAGCAAAAAGTTATTCTCGTTTCTAGTTCCGTCCCAGAAGAAGGTAAATCTACTGTCTCGGCAAACCTAGCCGCCGCCGTAGCCCAGTCAAAACGCCGCGTTTTATTGATTGATGGCGACTTAAGAAATCCATCCCAACAAATACTTTGGCAAGTTAGCAATCAAGTTGGCTTGAGTGATATCTTATCCGATCGAGCTAACCTAGCAGATGCGGTTTCTCGTCCGATCGAGAATTTATCTTTGCTGACTACTGGACAAACTAAATCTAATCCTCTAACCTTGCTAGATTCTCAAGAGATGGCAGATTTGATTGAAGAAGCCAAAAGAAATTATGATGTAGTCATTATTGATGCACCACCATTACTAGTAACGGCTGATGTGCTAACCATGGGCAAGATGACCGAAGGAATACTGCTGGTGTCTAGAATTGGGGTGGTTGAGAAAGAAAGCGCTCAAGCAGCAAGAGCTAGTTTGGAAAATTCTGGTCAAAAAGTTTTAGGACTTGTCGTCAATGGTGTCGATCAACAAGAATTTGATAGCTACTTTTACTACACGAAGAAATATTTTGCCCCTTCCCCTTATAGCGATGCTGATCGCAATGGCAGTAAGTCTCCAGCTAAAATATAGGCTCTAGGCAGAAGTCTAAAGTCTAAAGTCTAAAGGTTTTTTACTTCCTTGTCCTCCTTGTCCTCCTTGTCCCCCGCTTCCCCTGCTCCCTGCTCCCTGCTCCCTACTCCCTGCCTTATAAATATGACCTTACAACTTCGTGTCTATGTACCAGAACATCCTTTGATTAAGCATTGGCTAGCGGTTGCTCGTGATGCCCAGACTCCTCCAGTCTTATTTAAAAGTGCGATGACAGAATTAGGTCGTTGGTTGACTTATGAAGCTGTGCGTAATTGGCTACCAACTACAGAAGAAACCGTGCAAACCCCATTAACGGAAACTGCCGCTACTTTTATTAATCCAGAAACTCCCCTGGCGATCGTTCCCATCCTCAGAGCGGGATTGGCAATGCTCGATGGCGCTCAAACTCTTTTGCCTTTGGCATCAACTTATCACCTGGGGATTGTTCGTAACGAAGAAACTCTAGAAGCTAATTGTTATTTGAATAAGTTGCCAGAGCAATTTTTACCACAAACGCGAGTTCTGATCGTCGAACCAATGATTGCTACAGGAGGTACAATCTTGACAGCAATGGAACAATTAACTAAGCGCGGTATCGAACCAAGCTCTATCTTAATTGTCTCGGCGATCGTTGCGCCACCAGCTTTACGAAAATTAAGCGAACTTTATCCAGAGTTAAATATATATACAGCGACGATCGATGAAGGCTTAAACAGTAAAGGCTATATTGTTCCAGGTTTGGGAGATGCTGGCGATCGCGCTTTTAATACTTAGTAAAAGTAAATTTTCAAGGTCTAGTCAGGTATTTGCAGAACTCGTTAAGCTGGAAATAGCAATAATTATCAATCAACATTCAATTGGAACAATATGAGTCAAAAAGATGGTTTTGCAGGAGGATTCATTCTTGGATCGATCTTAGGTGGAGTAATTGGCGGAGTAATTGGCACTATTGCCGCTTCTCGTAGTAATGCTCGCTCTCAGCTAGAAGATGCATCTGCGCTTAGAGCGGATGCAAACGATCGACTCAACTCGCAGGAAAATATCGAGTTTGCTCGCCGTTCTCTAGAGGATAAAATTTCTCAACTCAATTTGGCGATCGACGATGTGCGTGGAAAATTAAATGCTAATGAAACTAACTCTCTAAAAAAGGAAGAAGATTTAGCACATTAATTCTTTTGCACAGGCAAACAGAAATTCTTGCTGTTAGCAATAAGAGTCTTCTGCTTTAGTTGCAGCCATCCAAATTTAGATTTGCTTGCACCAACAACTACTAGCAGAAGATTACATCTTTCTTTGCTGTATAAATTTCAATTTTGAATGCTCAGGCTTTAATTCATTGGTTTTACATGGAGAGTTTGCCTAGTCATTTGCAACTGATACATTCTCTTTTGGCAGCGATTCAGCGTTGCTATTAGAAGAAGAGTAATAAGAAATTGTTAGTACTGGTAAGGTTAAGGTCATTACAGCAATGAGAGTTCCTAATATTCCAGCCCATCTCTGATAAGCAGGCTCGGAACTATTGCCAGACGGACCACTTGATTCCATAAAAATAACTTACGTTTTAATTCGATACTTAAGTGCAAAACAGAGAACTCTTAATTTAATTCTACTCCCTATTTATTATATTAACTATTTATCAATTAATAGTTGTGTTCTTGACAACCGATTTTACCATCTTGTTGACAAAATTAAAGGTAATAATTTAAGTGCAAATATCTGTGAATCAACAGTTCAGCCATCTTTCTGTTTTAAGTCAAGAATTATTAGCAGGGTTAAATATCAAAGAAAAAGGATATTATTTAGATGCCACTTTGGGCGGAGGTGGACATAGCGAACTAATTTTAGCTAGTTTTCCTAACGTTCGGGCGATCGCCATCGATCGAGATGAAATGGCGATCGCTGCGGCTTCTGAGAGATTAGCTGCATATCGCGATCGCCTGCAATTTTGGCAGGGAAATTTTGCTGATTACCAACCCCTGAATCTTCAATTTGATGGAATTATTGCCGATTTAGGTGTTAGTTCTCCTCAATTAGATTTACCAGAGAGAGGATTTAGTTTTCAACATACAGCCGATTTAGATATGCGGATGGATCGAAGTCAATCCTTAACCGCCGCCGAAATCATTAATCACTGGGATGAAAGAGAACTTGCCAGAATTTTTTACGAATACGGAGAAGAAAGATATTCGCGCCGCATTGCCAAACAAATTGTCAAACAACGTCCTCTACAAACTACCACCGATTTAGCACAAGCGATCGCCCGTTCCGTTCCCCCTCAATATCGCTATGGCAGAATCAACCCTGCTACTAGAGTTTTTCAAGCACTCCGCATCGCTGTGAATCAGGAATTATCATCTCTAGAAAAATTTCTCGCCCTAGCACCTAATTGGTTAAAATCTGAAGGTATTATTGCTGTAATTAGCTTTCATAGCCTAGAAGATCGTATTGTTAAGCATTCTTTCAAGAATTCTACTCAACTGGAAGTATTAACCAAAAAACCAATTATCCCCCAACCAGAAGAACAAAAACAAAACCCCCGTTCTCGTTCTGCTAAGCTGAGATTGGCGAGGAAGAGAGGTTAGGGGCTAGGGATTGGGGGCTAGGAAAGCAGGGGAGGCTTCGGTGTGCGGAGGAATGAGTTTCAGCTAAATTGTGTTTTCGATCGAATTATGACTAGATTGAATCAAGAGTTACTAAAAGTTATTGGCGATCGCATTAGTGCCGCACCAGATCGAAGACTTACCTTTAGTGATTACATGGATTTGGTGCTTTACCATCCCGAACATGGTTATTACAGTTCTGGAAAGGTTGAAATTGGTGCGAAGGGAGATTTTTTTACTTCTGTTTCTTTAGGTGCAGATTTTGGCGAATTACTTGCCAAACAATTGGTTGAGATGTGGCAAAAAATGGGTTTCCCTACTCCTTTTACTTTAGTAGAAATGGGAGCGGGAGAAGGAAAATTAGCAGCAGATATTTTAAATTATTTACAACAGAAATATACTGATTTTTTTGGCAGTTTAGAATATTTAATTATTGAAAAATCGAGTAAACTAATTGAAAGACAGCAAAAAGAACTAAATAAATTTAGAGATAAACTTCAGATTAATTGGCGTAATTGGCAACAAATACCAGAAAATTCTTTAGTAGGTTGCTTTTTTTCTAACGAATTAGTTGATGCATTTCCCGTACATAGAATTGCGATCGAGTCAGGAAAAATGCAAGAAGTTTATCTTAGCAATCGAGGGAATAAATTAATAGAAATAATTGGAGATCTCTCAACTTCGAAAATTCACAAATATTTTCAGTTAGTTGGCATCGATCTAACTTCAGGCGCTTACCCAGATGGCTATCGAACCGAAGTTAATTTAGCTGCCCTAGATTGGCTAGAAAATATTTCGCGGCGCTTGTTGAAGGGATATTTAATCACGATCGATTACGGTTATGATTCTCGACGTTATTACCATCCTCAGAGGAGAGAAGGAACTTTGCAATGCTACTATCAACATCGCTATCACGATAATCCCTACGTTAATATCGGCTATCAAGATCTTACTGCCCACGTAGATTTTACTGCCCTAGAACTTAAGGGGGAATTATCTGGACTGGAAAAAGTAGGATTTACCCAACAGGGACTCCTTTTAATGGCGTTAGGATTGGGCAATCGCCTGAATGAGCTTTCTGGTGGTAAATTTAATTTACAAGAAATTGTGCAACGTCGCGATGCTCTACATCAATTAATCGATCCACTTGGTTTGGGAAGATTTGGTGTGTTGATTCAAAGTAAAGGATTGACGGTACAGGAGACAAAAAACTTGCAAGGCTTGCAAGAGTCTAATTTTTTTCTGCTTTGACAATTTTGGTTGCTTTGAGCCGAGCATGTTTCCACTGTTTATACATTTCTTCGCCTACAGTCACATTCAATTGCTCGCCTAATAACAAAATCAAAGAACTCATATACAGCCATAGCATGACGATAATAATTGCTCCCAAAACTCCATAAATTTTGCTGTACTGGGTGAAATGAGCTGCATAAAAGCGAAAAATAGCAGAAACTAACGCCCAAGAAATAGCGGCTAAGATTGCTCCAGGAAAAATAGGAGTTCCTTTTTGCCAGCGACTAGTACCAAAACGATAGATTAAGGCAAAATTGACAGCCACGATCGCCAAAGCAACTGACCAACTTAAGATACGCCAAAGATTTAAGAGTAATAATTCGACTGTGCGATCGATTTCTGGACTGGCGATTAAGCCGCGAATGTAAAGTAAAAAAACATGGACGATCGAAAAGATTCCAATACTTAACACCAGTAGTAAGGAAATTGCTTTAATTTTATTCTCGATCGGACTTTTATGTTTGGGTAGCCGAACGATCTGGTGAATAGTAAATATAGTTGTCGTGGCGATCGCTAAGACAATCGTACCTGTTAGAAATTGCCAAGCGATCGATAGTAATTCCCGCCAATTTTGCTCGAAAGCCAATTTGATGATAGAGTCACCGATCAAAATTAAAAAAGATGCAACGATCAGAGAAATAATCGTACCAAAGGCAAGCAGAATAGCAACTAATCTCGCTTTCCAAAAAGGTCTAAGCTGTTTTTTGGGTACTTGATGAATTTGATCGATCGCCTCCATTGCTGCATTAAGAACCCCTGAAAAGATCCAAATTGCCGCAATAAAACTAATTGATACCAAACGACTACTGTGACTAGTTTGTATGTCTTGTACGCACAGTAACAACAGCGACCAAACCTGTTCTGGTACAATATTTCTGAGTTTAATCGCCAAGTTGTGCAGACTAGAAGTTACTGAAGCTTCAAAAATACCAATAGTTGTAAGAATGGCGAGTAAGGCTGGAAATAGAGCCAACATAGCATTGTAAGCCATCTCCGCCGATAAATTAGTCAGTCGTCTTTGCAAAGCGCGAGCAAAAGCCTTGGCAATTGTTCTGCCATTAAGATGCTGAAAAAAACTAACAAAGCGATTTGCCATCGCGAGCTATTGGTAATAAATTTAAACAGTGGAGCAGAAGGCAGAAGGCAGGAGGCAGAAGTTTTTTAAGTTTTAAGTCTTAAGTCTTAAGTCTTAAGTAGAGAAGTTTTTTACTCATTACTCATTACTTTTTCCCCCACACCCTGCTTTTCCAACTCTCCAAATCAGCCAAAGCGCGATCGCGATAGACACCATAACGCTCTTGTTTATTTCTAATCCGAGTTGGCAATTCTGGCAAGATGCCAAAATTGGGAGGCATGGGTTGAAAATGTTTGGGAGATGCCGAACTGATAAAATCAAACAGAGCGCCCATCATAGTTGTGGTTGGCATAGTTAAAAGTTGTTTTCCCAAAACTAATCTAGCTGCATTCGTTCCAGCTAACCAACCCCCCGCCGCCGCCGCCGTGTAACCTTCTGTTCCTACTAATTGCCCTGCGGCGAAGAGAGTAGACCTAGTTTGAAATTGTAAGCTGGCATTGAGTAATTGAGGAGAATTAATAAAAGTATTGCGGTGCATTACTCCCATACGCACAAATTCAGCCTCTTCTAATCCTGGGATTAGTTTAAAGACGCGCTTCTGTTCTCCCCAACGCAAATTAGTCTGAAAACCTACTAAATTCCATAATTGTCCTGCTTTATCTTCTTGACGTAGTTGCACTACAGCATAGGGACGCTTGGATTTATTAGCAGGATCTTGGAAATCTCCCAAGCGCGAATCAAATAAACCTACTGGTTTAAGCGATCCATAACGCATGGTATCTTCACCACGTCTAGCTAATTCCTCGATCGGCAGGCAAGCTTCAAAGAATTTAGCTGTTTCTCGCTCAAAATCTTTTAATTCTGCCTGTTCGGCATGGGCTAATTCTTGCCAAAAATGCAGATATTGTTCGCGATTCATCGGACAATTAAGATAGGATGCTTCTCCTTTGTCGTAGCGAGAAGCAAGGAAAGCAATCTCTCGGTTAATCGACTCACCTACTACGATCGGACTAGCAGCGTCAAAAAAGCTCATGTAATCCATACCTGTAAAGCGCTGTAAGTCTTCTGCTAGGGCAGGACTGGTCAGGGGGCCAGTAGTTAAGATAACTATTCCTTCTGAGGGAATTTCTGCAATCTCCTGGCGACGTAGTTCGATTAAAGGATGGTTAGCGAGAGTGGAAGTCAGTTCACTACTAAACACAGCGCGATCGACTGCTAAAGCACCGCCAGCAGGAACGGAATGGCGATCGGCAGTGCTAATAATAATCGAACCGAGACGACGCAATTCTTCATGTAATAATCCCGCCGCGCGATCGCTATTCATCGCCCCAAAAGAATTACTACAAACTAGTTCTGCTAATTCTTGGCTATGATGCGCTGGAGAACTCCTGACAGGACGCATTTCATACAGTATAACTGGAATGCCTGCCTGGGCAATTTGCCAAGCAGCTTCTGTTCCAGCTAAACCACCACCAATTACTCGAACTTTTAAATCGCTCATATCTTGCTAAATTTTTCCCAAGTTTTTGAAATCTATGAATCCTGACTCCGTTCCTGATCGCTATCAATCTTTTGTGCAACAACTAGACTTAATGATTCGCGCTCGCTATCCATTGCTTTATATTGTATCGATGGAGGAGGAGCCAGTTGAGGAAATTGTGCTGCGGGTTGCCAAGCAGTCGCAACCACATCGTCAGGTATGGTTTTGGGATCTGGTTCGGGGTTGGAGTGATAATGGTGCAGATAAAAACTCAGTGATGGGGGCTTTGAGTCGGATTAGTAATGTCGATCCAGAAGAAAGTACCCTCTTTGTGTTGAGGGATTTACATTTTATCCTGAAAAATCCCCAAGGCGATCGCAACGCCCCAGTTGTTAGAGAAATTAAGAACCTCAGCAAAGAATTAAAGCGTTCTCGTCAAACTCTAATTCTTCTCAGTCACACTTTGGAAGTACCAGAAGAGTTTCAAGAAGAAGTTACTGTTGTTGATTTTCCTCTACCCGATGCTAAGGAAATCAATTATTTAATCTCTCAATTGGTAGTACCAGAAAAATTAAAACTATTAGGATTGGCAAGGGAACAATTAATTAAAGCTTGTCAGGGTTTAAGTCGCGCTAGAATTGGACGGGTGTTAGCGAAAGCTTTAGCAGAAAAACAAGAGGTAAACGAATCAGATATCGATGGGGTTTTAGAAGAGAAAAAGCAAGCAATTCGACAAACAGGAATCCTAGAGTTTTTTAAACCTCAAGAATCTCTTAAAAATGTAGGTGGATTAGATAATCTCAAGCAATGGGTCAAAATTCGACAGAATGCCTTTACAGAAGAAGCACGTCGCTATGGTATTCCCAATCCCAAAGGAGTTTTGCTAGTAGGTATTCAAGGGACAGGGAAATCTCTATCCGTGAAAACGATCGCCCATGAGTGGCGTTTACCTTTACTAAGGTTGGATGCAGGGCGTTTGTTTGGCGGAGTTGTCGGTGAAAGTGAAAGTCGAACCAGACAAATGATTAAATTAGCTGAGGCGATCGCGCCTTGTGTCTTGTGGATCGATGAGATTGATAAGGCGTTCGGCAATATTAATAGTGGTTCCGATGGCGATTCTGGTACTTCCCGTAGAGTATTTGGCAGTTTAATTACTTGGATGCAAGAGAAGACTAGTTCGGTCTTTATTGTAGCGACAGCGAATAATGTGGCGATTTTGCCAGCAGAATTACTTAGAAAAGGACGTTTTGACGAAATTTTCTGGTTAAATTTACCTACAGAAAGAGAAAGACAGGAAATATTTAAAGTTCATTTATTAAGATTACGTCCGTCTCGTTGGCGAGATTTCGATCTAGTTAAATTAGCTCGATCGACTGAGAATTTTAGCGGTGCAGAAATCGAACAGGTAATAATCGATGGAATGCATCGTGCTTTTGGCGATCGCCGTGATTTTGAAACAGAAGATATTGCCCGTGCGATCGCACAGACTGTTCCTTTAGCTGCGATCGCTCGTCCCCAAATTGAAGGATTAAAACAGTGGGCGGCGCAAGCAGGTGCTAGAAGTGCTTCTGGAGATATTGAAGAACAGTAATTTAAAACACTCGATAGCAATCTAAACTTGATTTCTTAAGCTGTTTCAACTATGCTGAAAAGCAAGATCAGTATTTATACGAATAGTTGAGTATCAACTGATACATGTTTTACTCGGGGAAATCGTGTTTTACTTTAGTCAACTATTTTGTCTAAATTTTGATACTGTGTGAGCATGATCGGCATTAATGTATGAGCAAGGCTTCTTCTTCTGAGACAGACGATCGCAAAGATTCGCCAAATCAAAAAACGAATGAAAGTAGGGATGATTGGGAATCTAACGGTCGAAAAGTTAGCAGTAGCAATGGTGCGAGGGAAAACAAGAGTGATATTTCGGCAAAATCGTGGATAAAGATCGGAAATACTGGTAAAAAATCTTCTAAATCTCCACAATTGCAGGAAAAAGTAGGTTTATCAGCAAAAAAATTAGCTTTAGCTTTTGTAGTGGGAATGTTGCCTGTTTTGGTAGGAGGAGCAGCTACTTATTATTTTGGCAGTAAAGCTCTCGATCGCCAGAACCAAACATTAAATGTCGATCGCTCCCAACAACAGCTATTGACAGACTTATCCTTCCCTATTGGTTTAACCTCATTACTGACAGGCGCGATCGCTGCTTGGTCGATCGACAAACTAGTTCGTCGCGTTAAGCTTAGGACACTTTCCGCCGCTAATGCTAAATTTACCCAAGCAAGAATCGAGAGGACACAATTACTTACCGATCTCATTGCCAAAATTCGTACCTCCCTCGATCGAGAAACTATTCTGCAAACAACTGTAAATGTTGCCCGTGAAGCACTCGCTGCCGATCGGGTTTTAATTTATGGACTAGAGCAAGAAGAACGAGGTAGAATACTGGTTGAATCGGTTGGAGCTGGATTTCCTCAAATTTTAGGGAAAGTGGTTGAAGACCCTTGCTTTTCATCCAGATATGAAGAAAAATATCAAAATGGGCGCATTCATGCCATCGATAACATCTATGAAGCCAAAATTGGTGAGTGTTATTGTGAACAATTAGAACGATTTGCAGTCAAAGCTAATTTAGTCGTACCTTTAATCAATCAAGGTAGATTGATTGGCTTATTAATTGCCCATCAATGCACCACTCCCAGATATTGGCAGCAAGCAGAAATAGATTTATTAGTACAAATCTCGACACAAGCAGGTTTTGCCTTAGATAACGCCATATTAATAGAGGATCACGCTAGCTTGCAAAAGCAGATCATTGGACTGATTGAGAAAGCAGAAATTGAGTCTCAATGGGATAAATATTATCAAGACGCGATCGCCTATCTCCACGAATCTCTTAAGTGGGAAGATATTCTCAAAACATCTGTTGAAGAATCGCGTCGCTTTCTTGGCTGCGATCGCTGTGTTATTTACAGCCTCGCTCGACAGTCCCAGGGAGTAGTTATTGCCGAATCTGTCGCACCTGGATTTAAGAGAGCTTTAAACAGAAAGATGGACGACTCTTGTTTTACCGAAAAATACCTGGAAAAATCTGAAAAAGGACGAGTTAGAGCAATTAACAATATTTATGAAGAGGAACTAAGTATTTGCTACATCCAACAATTAGAAACGCTCAATGTTAAATCTAATTTAGTTGTTCCTATCATTCATCAAGGAAAATTATTCGGTTTGCTCATTGCCCATCAATGTGCTGATTTTCGTAACTGGCAAGAACCAGAAATTAAATGGTTTGCTCGGTTTGCTATCCAAGTAGGTTATGCCCTCGATCGTGCCAAGATAATCGAAGAAATTCGAGGGATATCACCACAAACCAAAGCTCTTAACAGACAAGATTCACAAATCTTAGCCGATTCGGTGAAGTCGAGCGGCGATCGCGTCAGACAGATAGAACAACTGCTTGAGGATATCAGTAAACTAGTGAAAAATAACGGCACGCTCAAAAATCTAAACAGTGCAGAAAGTCTAGAAGCGAAGCTAGTAAAAACAGAAAACAGCCTTAAGAATTTACATGGATCTATTTATTCGATCGAACAGATCAACAACATTACTAAAGAATTATTAGAAAAAATGAGTTGTCAAGTTATCAATCATACAATTGGAATTGGCAAAGCCAAAGCTGTCTCTCAAGAAAATATAGTGACGATCGCCGAACAAGTGCGCGTCTCAACTCAAAAATTACTAACAGCAACCACAGAAATTGATTCTTTAACGACAGCAGTAACGACAAACGCCGAAGAAGTTAGCCAAATAATTTCATCAGACAGAGAACATCAACTTCAAGATGTTTTATCCAGTCAAGATTTACAGCAAAAATTAGCAGAAATCGCTAGAGTGAATCAAAAGCTAAAAACATCCCTAGAGCAACTTACTGCCGTCGCTATTTCTTAAAATTCTAAGCAAAATAAGTAAGCCGATGCACTATCCACCCTACTACTAAGCAAAAAACAGATTAAAAATAACTACAAGGTCGAATAATTAACTCCAGCTATGATTTCCGATTCTAATCAATCAAAATCAAATCAAAATGATGAAATCCGAGTATTGGAGCCGCATTCAAGCAATAAATTCCCGTTATCCAACAGGGAAACAGAAGTAGATAATGGTGCCATTATTTCCGAACCATATTTAAAAACCGACAATTTGTTTGTTTGGTTGGTTGGTTCGACTATTTTTACCCTGCCTTACGATGCGATCGAAGAATATTTAATTTTTAAAGTCGAACAAATTGTTGAGCGGGAACAGCAAAGATTTTTATCTTTTCAAGGTCAATTGCTGCCACTTGTTCGCATATCCGAACTTCTCGATTACAATCACTATTTATCAGAGCAAAGCTCTTGGAAAATAAATGAAGATAGGGATTCGCAAACAAAAATCATTTTAATAGCTCGTAGCCAAGATCGGCTTGTTGCTGTGGAGTCTTGCCTTTCTAATATGGTAGCAAAACCACAACTGGCGATCGAACCTTTCGAGCATAATCTTAATTCTCCTCCCTATTGCTATGGCTGTACTCTCTGGCAAGATAATTTAGTATTAGTTATCGATGGCGCTGCTTTGCTAGAAAGCGCGATTGCTCTCGACAAGAAAAACAAAACTAAATTTTTCTACCTACACCAACCCTCTAACAACTATTTACCAGACGCTTCGACAACCAATACCTACAACAAGCCAACTATTTTAGTTGTTGATGATTCTCGCACCCTCAGACAAATTATCATCTACACCCTAGAAAAAGGAGGGTATCAGATTGCAGAAGCAGCAAACGGGAGAGAAGCGATCGCCCAATTGCATCAAAATTCTGAAATTCGCCTGGTAATTTCTGACATCGATATGCCCACAATGAATGGCTTGGAATTTCTTGATTATTGTCGTCGAGATCCAAAGCTTGCTCAAGTACCAGTAGTCATGCTTAGTAGCCACAATAGCATTGGTGCTATACAAAAAGTCAGCCGATTAGGAGCTAAAGCCTACTTTACTAAGCCTTATCAGGAGTCAGAATTATTGGCTAAAGTTAAGACTATGATTGGGTAGCTTTCAGAAGTATTTAACTAAGTCGCGGGAAGTCCCGCCCTATATATTAAGCGACGTGCCAAATCACATCTGAGGAAACCTCAGATGACGCTGCACTACGTACAGGAGCGATAATATTGGGACTTAAACAAAAATCAAGCCCAAATAAACCCCAAACTCTCCTTGTAATACCAATTTTCAAAAGTAGTGAGAGACTTGGTAGAATAATAAAAAGATAAAA
>CAZJTL010000014.1:0-41633 GCA_964548905.1 uncultured bacterium
ATCTCAGGTTTATCAAACCATTAGAGAGAAATATAGTTTGTCGGCTAACTTGGCTGTTAGGGCTTGCGCGAGGGTTGGTGCTAACCGCAAAACTGCCAAAAAAGATAAGAAACCAGTTAAAACATTTAAGCCAACATCGGCTGATTATGATGCTCGGATATTTGATTTTCGCGAGAAAGACTGGTCTGTTAGTCTGACTTTGGTTAGTGGTAGAGAGCATATTCCGATTGTTCCGAGTAACTATCAAAAAGGGAAGCTCAAAGGAACTAAGCCAACTTCCGCACAACTTTGTAAGCATCGAGATGGTAACTACTACATTCATATCCAGGTTAAGGATGAAGTCCCAAAACCAATCAAATCTGATAATGTCATCGGAGTTGATTTTGGGCGCACTGATATAGCAGTTACATCTGACCAGAAAAAATGGTCTGGTAAAGAAATACGTGATGTCAGAGATAGATATTCTCAACTTCGCGCTTCTCTCCAAAAGAAAGCCTCGAAAGGCACACGCAGTAGCAGACGCAGATGTCGGCAACTGTTGAAACTGCTGTCGGGGAAGGAGAAAAGATTTCAACGCCATGTTAACCATGTAATTAGCAAAACTATAATTCTTGATGCCAAAAAATCTAATAGTCTTGTGGCTATTGAAGATTTGACTGGTATCAGAAATCGAACTAACCAACAACCTAGAACCAAAACTGAGAGAAGACGCTCTAATTCCTGGGCATTCTATCAGCTTCGTACTTTTCTTGAGTACAAAGGATTGGCTAACGGAGTTGAGATAATCCCAGTTTCGCCAAGCTATAGCTCGCAAACCTGCCATGCTTGTATGCACTTGGGTTTGAGAAGCGGAAAAAAATTTAAGTGTACTAATGGCAGTTGTGGTTGGCATGGGGATGCTGATAAAAACGCAAGTTATAACTTGTCAATTATTGGAGGGGTTGTAAGCCTCCTTCGAGGTTCAGATGAACTGTCTTGTGCGGTAAATCTAGGGCTACTGAAACACCAAGGTTTAGCGGTTGGCGAGAGCATCGCGCGCTTTTAGCCGTGGGTGAGCTTACGAGTTATTACTGATTACTTATTATTTGCCTCCCCCCGCTCCCTCCGCTTCTGGAGCTTCTTCGCTTCTCTGCACCGAGGTAGGTACAAGGCACTACCCCTACATCCTGCTCCCTATTTATGTACAATATGTACAGAGCAAGGAGCGCGATGTAGGACGTAATTACTAACACTGCCTAAAAAGAACTCTTTTATGCCAGATAAACCCCGACGACCGATGACAATTAAGTCTGCACCCCAACTGTCGGCAAGTGTGCAGATGGCTTTGGTTGGACTACCAGTTTTTTGCATAAATTCGGTGGTTACTCCAGCACCAGTAGCTAGATCTGAAAGTGATTGCAGCATTTTTAAACCTTGCTCTTCAAATTCCTGCCACTGTTGTTGATAAAGTTTGATGGTTGGTTCGTCAAGTGGCATAGAGTAAGTATTGTAAATCATTGGTATTTGTGGACTACCGGGTTCTTCGGGGTCTAGCACATGCAAAATCATCATATTTGCTCCAGTTGCACGGGCAAGGGCAAGAGCTTCTTCAAAAACCTGCCGACCCATTGTTGAATTATCGACAGCCACTAAAATTCTTTGCAACATAATTAATTAATATTGCTTCTAGCCTGGTAACTATAATTATCTCTTGCGGTAAGATTTTTAATTCAAAAGTTCAAAAATATTATTCAAGCGATCGAGCGAGCGAGGAGAAATTCTAAAAACAAATATTACTTACTTTTTTGTCTAATTGTTGCCATAATTCAGGCATGTTTTCTTGAATAATATCGAAGCTTCCATCAGCTATAAACTGCACGGCAATAGCGAGGATAAAAAAACCCAACACCCGATTTAAAGCTCCAATTTCAATTTTGCCTAGTGCATCTAACAAGCGATCGCCTAAAACCAGACACAGATAAAGAGTTATTCCTAGTCCTACAATTCCGACTATACAACCCAAATAATAAGGATTGGCAATTGGTAATAGCGCCAGAAAAGTAGCGGCTGAATAAGAGAAAAACTTCTCGAAGATCATGAAAACTAACAAATTTGTTGCCATTCTCTATTTTTAAACTTTTCAGCAACAAAATTTCTGAAAACGCAAAAATTTACCTTGATTGAACTCTAATCTCTTCTAAAGCTGTCAAAAGACGATCGATTTCTGCTGACGTGTTGTAATGCACCAGTCCGATCCGTACAAACCCACCACTGGATTCAACCCCCAATCCTTCGGTTAGATAGGAGGCATAAAAGTTACCATTCCAAGTGAAGATCCCGCGATCGCCTAATGCTTTGGCAACTTGATGGGGAGTAATTTCGGCTAATCGAATCGCCATGGTTGGAGTTCGCCAGCTCGATTGTTTTGGATCGGTAATGCCATATAAGCTTAAGCTAGGAATTTGCAACAATTGGTCGATCGCTTTTTGGCATAATTCTGTTTCGTATTGTTCGATCGCTTGCATGGCTGCTATCAAAGCAGCACGGCGATCGCTTGCTGATGGGGAGACAAGCTTACCCAGTTCCGCTAAATAGTCAATTGTGGCGATTAATCCTGCCAATGCTTCGTGATTCTGGGTTCCCGTTTCCCAATGAGAGGGAATTTCTGCTGATGCAGGACGAACCTTATAGGGTTGTAAGCGAGTGAGATGTTCGCGTTTGCCATAGATAAAACCGACATGGGGACCAAAAAATTTGTAAGCAGAACATGCCAAAAAATCACAGTCGATCGCGCTCACATCAATGACACGATGGGGAGCATAATGAACGGCATCGACGAATACTAAGGCTCCTACAGCACGAGCTAATTTGACTGCGGTAGCAACGTCATTAATTGTTCCAACCGCATTAGAAGCATAACCGATCGCCACAATTTTAGTTCGCTCGTTAATTAGTTGCTCTAGAGCCGCCATGTCTAGCGTACAGTCTTTAGTGTCAATATCGACGAAACGAATAATTGCTCCTCTTTCTTTGAGAGCACACCAAGGAGAAACATTTGCTTCATGATCTAATTTGGTGACGACAATTTCATCCTCAGGTTGCAAATCTCTACCGATCGCACGACTGAGGGCAAAAGTCAGGGTGGTCATGTTAGCACCAAAGACGATTTCGTCGGGATCGCATCCCAGAAAATCGGCACTTGCCCTACGAGCCGCACCAATCGTGGCATCGGTTCGCACGCTAGTAGGAAAAGCTCCATGAGCGTTAGCGTTGGATTCAAGCAGGTAATTACCGATCGCTTCAATTACCGATCGAGGTACTTGAGTACCACCGGGCCCATCTAAGAAAATAATAGGCTGCCCTTTGATTTCTTGGTGTAAAGCTGGAAACCGATCGCGAATCCACTCTAAGTTAAGAGCCATTGTTTCGTCCTCCCTGACTATCGTGATTAGGCAATTAATCCAGGACAAGTCATGACAAATACGTCTCTAGTTCCTCGTCCGTGCTTAGTTACGTGAATAGGAGAAGTAAAATGGAAAAATTGGCGATCGTCAAAAACCAGCAATTCACCAGGATTGAGAATCTGTTGGAAAACTGGACTACCATTTTTCTCTTTGTAGAGACAGGTTAAGCCACCTTCAATATTTTCGCGATCGACGCAGAAAATTGCTACTAAATCTACACCATCTCGATGAATTCCTTCTGGCGCTGGATTCCCTATCTGTAGATCGGAAGTAGTAGTTCTAATCTGATGTACGGCAATTTGATTGGCTGGAGAACATAACTGACAGAAATCAAAAAACTCAAAAACTAGATTGTGAAAATCTTGGAGTTGAATTAGCTCTTGTTCGAGTTCCTGATATTCCCTAACAACATCACCTAAAATCGGATTATATGCTTTACTTTGAAATAAGCGACTGTGTGGTAGTTGCACTAAATTTTTGGCAGATACTTTAAAGTTAGATAATCGTCTGAAACGATAGTTTCCCTTTAAATATGGATCGGCTGGTAAATTATTAAAAAACTGTTTGAATCTATTGGGATTGAGAGAATTAATCTTTTCTAGAGCATAGTCTGTAAGACAATTAAAACCTTGCTTGTGTAATGTTATCATCACGAGCTTTACCTCCTCTTGTTGAGGTGATTTAATTAATTCGATCGACTCGTATAAATCACCTAAAACAACAGAGAATTTAAGTGATTTTTCGTTCGATAATTTTTAGAAATTAACAGTTTCTTTTCCAAAGATAACTTGTTAATTATTGAATATATTTGCTTTTTTCTCGATCGCATCGCCTAGTCAGCATCCTGTATTACCCCGATCCCTAAGCTGAACTAGATACTTTTAGCTTGCGTTTCTTCAAATTACGCAAATTTTCTTCTTTGATTTAATTATAATGTTAAAAATTAAAAGGTTGCAGTAAATTTTTTTAAGCAAATATTAAATTAGATTTATTAAAGTTTAAATTGTAATTTTGTAGACTTGGTTCATCCAAAAGATAAGTAATTAAGAGGACAGCCTCACAAATTCCTCAAGATTGTGTTCTAAAGTCAAAATGAAGATGAAAACTAAAAATTTTTTGGGTATCAATTGCAGCGGAGGTTTTTTAGATGAAGAATCCGATCGCCTTCACCGCCGATCCTGCTTATGACATTCTGCGTTCTGAGTACCAACCTCTGCGTTCGCTGTTTGCACCTAAAACAGTTGCCGTCATCGGTGCAACCGATAAACCTGGTAGTGTAGGACGCACGCTGCTATGGAATCTAGTTAGCAATCGTTTTGGCGGTACGGTTTTTCCCGTCAACCCCAAACATCATAGCATTATGGGAATCGTGGCTTATCCTCAGCTTGCAGACATTCCCGAACCGATCGATTTAGCAATTATCGCCACTCCCGCACCTACCGTTCCCAATCTTGTCAGAGAGTGTGTTGCTGCTGGTGTTAAAAGTGCCATTATTGTTTCTGCTGGTTTTAAGGAAATAGGGGCAAAAGGAATCGAACTAGAACAGCAAATTGTCAGAGAAGCTAGTCAAGGCAGACTGAGAATTATTGGCCCTAATTGTTTGGGAGTAATGAACCCTCACACAGGTCTAAATGCCACCTTTGCTGGTACGATGGCTCGTCCTGGTAATGTGGGTTTTATCAGTCAGAGTGGGGCTTTATGTACTTCGATCTTGGATTGGAGTTTTCGGGAAAATGTCGGTTTTAGTGCCTTTATTTCGATCGGCTCGATGCTCGATATCGGTTGGGGAGATTTGATTTATTATCTCGGTGACGATCCTAATACTCAAAGTATTGTAATTTATATGGAATCGATCGGCGATGCGCGATCTTTTCTCTCTGCTGCCCGTGAAGTGGCTCTAACTAAACCAATTATCGTCATTAAAGCGGGTAAAACCGATGCAGGTGCTAAAGCATCCACTTCCCATACGGGAGCGTTGACGGGAAGCGATGAAGTACTCAATGCCGCTTTTCGACGTAGTGGTGTATTGAGAGTAACTCGCATCTCCGAACTGTTTAATATGGCGGAAGTATTGGCAAAACAACCCCGTCCCAAAGGGCCGCGTTTAACTGTGATTACTAATGCGGGAGGCCCTGCGGTGCTGGCGATCGATATGCTAACTGCGACTGGCGGACAGCTAGCAGAACTTTCCCCCGAAGCGATCGCCTCTCTCGATCGAATTTTGCCGCCCTACTGGAGTCATGGCAACCCGATCGACATTCTCGGTGATGCCGAACCCGAACGTTATCAGAAAACTGTGGAAATTGCTGCTGCCGATCCTAATAGTGATGGGTTGTTGGTGATTCTTACACCCCAAGCAATGACCGATCCGACTCAAACAGCAGAACAGTTAAAATCTTTCGTAGAAAAACAAGAAGTTGGATTTGGTCGAGGTAAACCAATCATCGCAAGCTGGATGGGAGGAGCAGAAATTCTAGCAGGTGAAGCGATTCTCAACAGTGCCAAAATTCCCACCTATCCCTATCCCGATTCTGCGGCTCGCGTGTTTAATTATATGTGGCAGTACAGTTATAATTTGCGTGGTATTTATGAGACTCCCGCCTTGCCTGAAGAAAAAGATGGATTGCCCGATCGCGCGATCGTTCAGGATTTAATTGCTAAAGTACATCAAGCAGATAGAACTCTGCTCACAGAAACAGAATCAAAACAAGTTTTGGCAGCTTATGGCATTCCTACCCTAGAAACCTATATTGCTACAACTGAGGAAGAAGCGGTTGAGTTAGCCGATCGCCTTGGCTATCCAGTGGTTCTCAAATTGTATTCGGAAACCATCACCCATAAAACTGATGTAGGCGGCGTACAACTCAATCTAATCAACGCCGATGCAGTTAGAGGGGCATATCGCACCATTAAAGAATCTGTCGAAAACATCTCCCCTGCCCCCCTGCCTCCCTGCCCCCCTGCCTTTCAGGGAGTTACCGTCCAACCCATGATTCAACGCGATGGCGGTTACGAACTAATCCTTGGTAGCAGCGTCGATCCTCAATTCGGGTCGGTTTTACTTTTTGGTGTAGGCGGACAACTAGTAGAAGTATTTAAAGATCGGGCGATCGCGCTTCCTCCCCTGAATACTACCCTAGCTCGACGCATGATGGAACAAACCAAAATTTACAAAGCACTTCAAGGCGTTCGCGGTCGTCAACCTGTGGATTTGACTGCTTTAGAAGAATTGTTGGTGCGTTTCAGTCAGCTTGTAGTCGAACAGCGTTGGATTAAGGAAATCGATATCAATCCTTTGTTGGCAACACCTTTAGGAGAAAACAACGATCGAGCTTTACTGGCATTAGATGCTCGTATCGTTCTCCACGAACCCAATCTTACTCAAGAACAATTACCCAAACTAGCAATTCGTCCCTATCCAACCCAATATGTTACCCCTTGGACGTTAAAGGATGGTACGAAGATTACGATTCGTCCCATTCGTCCCGAAGATGAGCCGCTTGCCGTTCGTTTCCATCAAACCCTTTCCGAACAAAGCGTTTATTTTCGTTATTTCCATCTGATGAAACTGACTCAGCGAATCGCCCACGAACGACTGATGCGTCTGTGTTTCATCGACTACGATCGCGAGATGGCTTTGGTTGCAGATTATAAAAATCCAGAAACGGGCGATCGCGAAATTTTGGCAGTCGGTCGTTTGAGTAAATTGCACGGGATCGACGAGGCTGAATTTTCTATGCTAGTGGGCGATCCCTTTCAGTGTCGTGGATTGGGAACAGAGTTATTGCAACGACTTCTGCAAGTAGGTCGAGATGAAGGACTCAAACAAATTAATGCTGACATTCTGCCTGAAAATTTGGCTATGCAGCGAGTCTGCCAAAAAGTTGGCTTTCGCCTCGATCGCCGAGTCGATCTTGGTGTCGTTAGAGCAGAAATTGAGCTTTAAGGGCAATCCTTTGTGGTTGACTGCTTTGCAGCACGACCGAGTTTCAAACCAACGCATTAAGTAGTGATTGAAACTTGAGTTGAACCTCAGCAAACTCTTTCTCTGAATTAGAACCAGCAACAATACCAGCACCAGCGTACAATCGAGCATAATTGCCTTCAATTAAAGCAGAACGAATGCCAACTATGAATTCACAATTACCTCGATCGTCGATCCAACCTAAAGGACTAGCATAGAGAGAGCGATCGAAATGTTCGTAACTGCGAATGCGATCGCAAGCTATTTTAGTAGGTACACCTGCAACTGCTGGAGTTGGATGTAGCTGTGCCACAATTTCTAATGGGTCGATTTCGTGTGGTAAATGGGCGTAAATAGGAGTCCACAAATGTTGAATATTAGATAGTTGCAGAACTTGTAAAGGCAACTTTTGCGGGGTTAAACCCAATTCTCGCAAACGTTCGTTAATGAAATCACTAACAGATTGATGTTCTCTTTTTTCCTTTCTACTCTTGAGTAATAAATTTGCTTGTTGCATGTCTTCAGCAACAGTTTTTCCTCTCGGTGCCGAACCAGCTAAGGCATCGGTGACTAATTGTTGATTTTGAATACTAATGAGACGTTCTGGACTAGCGCCAATGAAATTATGACCTTTACCATTACTAGTAGAGAAAATGTAGCAGTCAGGATGGCGTTGACGTAAATTGTTGAGAGATTCAATAATTTGAAAAGGGCTAGTAGAGATTACATCGATCGCATTGGCAACTACAATTTTACTAAATTCATCTTTGGCGATCGATTTTAAAGCAGAATTAACTATTAGTTTAAAGTCATAAGCCTGCTCAATTTTAGCTTGTATTTTTAGCCGATCAACTTCTTCGATCGCCAAGCTACTAAAACTATCATCAGACCAGTTAATTGCTTTAATTTTTTTGCTAATTTGCTCTATTAAAGATTTAATATTATCTTTTTCATCTACAGCTAAATTAACTACTAAAGTACAAGTCGAATTCTTTTTGTATACTTGTAATCTCGGTAAAAAAATTGTCCCGCCAGGAAAGGGAGAACGCTCGAAATTACTTTGTTCAAAAAAACTAAAACTACAAAAAAAATGTGGGCCCGAACCAGGTAAATCAAGATCGCCTTTTTTAATCGTTTTTTTGAGGCAATTTCTCACGAAATCTTGGGCTATCTCAAAGCGTTGACTGGAATCTGTAGCGATAGAATGAGTAACACCACAAGCAGCAATGGACTCTTGCTTTTTAGGATTTTCCCAGTAGAAATGCAATCGATCGTGACGAGCAAATTTTTTCAGAAAAGCTAACGGATCTAGACAATTTATTTTCTGAGAAAAACTAATTATTTTAGTAACAGTATTATTGTTATTTAATTTGATATCATCTAGGATGAAATCAGTCAAGTTGTTGTTGTGTTCGGTTAGTTGTTCTGAAGAAGGGATAACTGGTACAGATATCCTAAACTGTGTCATTCTTAATCAACCTCAGTCATGATTTTAAGTAACAAGAAAAAACGATTTTTTATTGCTTTATATTATTCTACTAATCTAAGATTTTAGGTGAAATAATGTGACAATACAGATGTTGAATAAAAAACTCCTGTCAATTTAAAGCTGTCATTTTTGCTGCAATCTACATTATCGCTCAGCCTATCAAATTTTTAGATCCCAAGGCTAGATATCGAACCTAAGAATTCTTGGCAGATCGTTAAGTTTCTTAAAAGCTTATTTATGGCTTGAGCGTGAGCTGCTAATTTACTGTACTATGACTACCAAACTCATCGCTCAAGATCGTCGTAAACTTTGGCTAGCAGCCATCAAGCCTCCTATGTATAGTGTTGCTGTAATCCCCATTACTGTGGGAACAGCAGTGGCTTACGCTCAAACGCATCTAATCGACCTACAAGTATTTTCGACTTTTTTAGGGTCGGCTATCTTAATTATTGCTTGGCTCAATCTCAGTAACGATTACTTTGACTCAGAAACTGGGATTGATGTCAATAAGGCGCATTCAGTCGTTAATTTGACTGGTAATAAACCACTGGTGTTTTGGCTGAGTAATTTGTGTCTGGCTTTAGGTGTTTTAGGCATTTTAGCGATTTCTTGGTGGCAGCATGACTGGACTGTGTTAGCCTTAATCTTGATGTGTTGCGTTCTAGGATACAGCTATCAAGGGCCACCTTTTCGCTTCGGTTATTTGGGTTTGGGTGAATTTATTTGTTTCCTTACTTTTGGTCCACTAGCGATCGCCGCCGCCTATTATTCTCAGACTCAGACTTTTGCTTGGGAAAGCTTAGCTGCTGCTGCGATCGTGGGAATTAGTACTTCAATTATTCTATTTTGCTCTCATTTCCACCAAGTCAAAGACGATTTAGCCGCAGGAAAGCGATCGCCGATCGTGCGTTTGGGTACTAAGATGGGTTCTCAGGTATTAACTTGGTTGACAGCAAGTATCTTCTTGTTGACAGTTCTCTTTACTCTCTTAAATTATTTTTCTTGGTGGACTTTGCTGATTTTCGTCAGTTTACCGATTGCTTACCAGTTAGTCAGTCATGTTCGAGAGAATCACGATCGCCCAGATTTAGTTAGCAATTGTAAATTTATTGCCGTTAATCTACATTTTTGCAGTGGAATGCTGCTTGCTTTAGGTTTAGTTCTCTAATTCTTTAATTAATAATTAATAGTTGACATCCAAGACTCGATCGTTAATAACTGTCGCAGATTGAGAATATTGGTCATGTCTGAAACCACTACAGGAATACCTAATTTACCAGATTTAACTCATGCTAACGAATTAATCCAATTTGGCGATCGCACTCTTAATGCTTTACTGACAATTGCCCTTTTAATTGCTGCTTTGGGAATCGCGATCGCTTTGATTAATTCTTCTTTGAATCGTTATCCCAACGATCGCCATACTTTTATAGAAGAATGGATTCCCAGATATTCCATCTTACTCAAAGGATTTCAACATACTTTATTAGTGGCGATCGTTCTCGTCGTTGGTTTCTTTTTCTTTTCGACTTTAGCTAATCGCTATCATTATTGGGAACAATCGCGTATTGCTAAAATAGCTGCTACTGTAGAAGGCGATCGCATCGAACAAGCAGCGCCAACTCTTCGCTATGAAACAGAAGAACCTAATATTTATTACACTCAAGTGGGTGAAAAATTAGTCAGGGTAGAAGATAAACAAAAAGTTAGCCATCAATTAGCACTGACAAGTTCGGATATTAATGTCAATTTAGCGCAGATTCTCAATTTACAGGACAATCGCCAGCAGTATTTCATCGATTTTGCCGCTTTATACAAAATAACCAATACTCTCACCCAAACAAAAACGATATTTTTTGAATTGTCTCCTCCTTACAGTTATTCCCTTCTACAAAATTTGAAAGTAGAGCGAGAAAAAGAACGCTTACAGCCAAAAAATCCAGACAACTACAGCTTTCCTTTGGTTTTAGCCCCAGGAGAGTCAACTAATTTAAAAGTAACTTACCAGGCTCAAGGTGCGCCCCGTTGGGTTTACAATGCTGGAGGACAATTAATTTCCAATTTTCGCCTTGCGATTATCGCTAACTTTGCCAACGCTGACTTTGCTAGTGGTATTGCACCTACTGAAACTAAAGATTCGGGATCGAGCAAAATTTTTACTTGGATTTTTCAGGAAAATGTTTCGGTACAGAATCCTTTTGGCGTATTTACGGCGACATCTCCCGTTCGCAATACGGGGGTTATTCCCCGTTTGTTATTGCTAGCGCCTGCAATTTGGCTGTGGTGGTTATTGTTACTTTATTTGTCTTTGCCGATCGATATTCGTCAAATCGCGATCGCAGCAGGAATATTTTTTGCTTGCTTGCTAACTTTAACTTATTTAAGTCGATCGCTCGATGCCAAATTAGCTTGGAGTATGATTTCTCTTTTGTTATTAGGTTTGGTTTGGGGTTTAGGAGCAACTCGCCGTCAATCAAGAGCGGCGATCGCCTGTACGGTTTCTGGTTTAATTATTCCAGTACTAGGGCTTTTAATACCTTATAGCGGTTTAACTTTAAGTTTAGCGGGATTATTATCGGTGACATGGTTAGTCATGCCAACTTGGCGCGAGCGAAGATGATAATAATGTAAATTATTATCATCACAGAATAAATAACTGTAGAGTTTTGGGCTATTTAAATCTTGCTCGATTGTCAAAATTTTGCTGAAAGTTTTAAGTTCTTAGACTTAAGTTTGTAGTCAACCCTTTAGGGTTGACGAAAAGCAAGTTGAATCTCTGAGTATTCCCTGTTACTAAATATGTGATTTCAGTTCTCAATTAATCGTAAAAATGTCCGCAGATATAGGCGTAAGACTTGCCCTAGGCTACGCAGATAAACGCAGATAGAGATTAAGAACGATCGCATGGTTGCCTATGATATCTGAAATCGTATACTAATAAACTTTGATATTTAATTTGCAAACTGGTAGCGCAGCAAAATGACAACTTCTGAATTTGACGATCGCTCCTCTCAATTCAATCCCGATGAATGGGTAATCGATAGTAATGGCAACAGTGCGCTTTCTATTCGCATCAAGGGCGATCGCCTGTTTTATGAACAATCTCCTTTCCAAACTGTAGAAGTATTCGATACTTACGATCGCGGTAAAATGCTGACAATCGATCGCATGGTAATGTGTACGGAAGCCGATGAAGCTTCTTACCATGAAACGATCGTTCACGTACCGATGCAAACTCATCCAGGGGTAAAAGATGTATTAGTTATTGGTGCTGGCGACGGCGGTACGATTCGGGAATTGATGCGCTATCCTGGAATCGAACGAGTAACAATGGTAGAAATTGATGATGCAGTAGTAAGAGCAAGTAAGCAATTTTTACCAACTATCTCCTCAGCCTTCGATCATCCCAAATTAAATTTACTGATTGATGATGGCATTAAATTTGTCAAAGAAGCAGCCGATAATTGTTACGATTTAGTTATTATCGATTCTTCCGATCCTGTTGGGCCTTCTGAAGGACTATTTACCAAATCCTTTTATGAGGATGTCTATCGCTGTTTGCGTCCAGGTGGATTAGTTACGGTACAAAGCGAATCACCTATTTTCAATCGCAAAGCTTTTATCGAACTCAATCAATGTCTCAAGCAGGTTTTTGGTGTCGATTGGGTGCATTGTTATTTGGTATTTATTCCCATGTATCCATCAGGAATGTGGAGTTTGACATATTGCTCCAAACAAGGAGTGCATCCCATCAAAGATTTCGATCGCGCCAAAGCCGAAAAATTCAGTCAAGAACACAATTTGCGCTATTACAATGCAGATATACATCAAGCAGCATTTGCCTTGCCTACAGAGATTAGAAGGGCAATAACTAGGGGTTAGGGGGACAGGGAGAGGGGGACTGGGGAGAAGTAATGAGTAATGAGTAATGAGTAAAAAACTTCTGCCTTCTGCCTTCTGCTCCCTGTTGTTCCAATGAACTATGAACTATGAACTATGAACTATGAACAACGAACAATACTTTGAATTGATCGATCGCTTGGTTGAAGATACGCTCAAGGGTAAGATTGCCTCGAAAGCACAGGTATATAACAGATTGGTTAAAGGAATTGAACGTGGTACGGGGGAGATTTTCGAGCGTTGTTTGAGCGATCGCATGGAGGCGACGAAGGCGGAGTTAGAAACTAAACTGAAAGCTAGTCGCATTCTGAGGGCATTAGAGACGATCGAGCAAGAATGGCAAAGATGGCAGCAGGAAAATCAAGATAATGCGGCGATCGCTGCTGCTACTCAACAAATTCTGGCGGCTGAATTATCGGAACAATTACTGACTTTGTTAAAGGCGATCGATCCCAATCAAACTAAGGTTTTTGGTACCGAAGAACTGAAAAAATTAGCTCAAGCTTTAAAAAATGCTCAAGTAAGTGGCGATGAACTAGAAAGAGGACTAAAACTCAAACAAATTGGCGAAGGAATTACAAACGGGTTAAATTCCTATGCACTGCTAGAAGAAAATTTGATTAGCTGGATTTACGAACAGAATAAAAGTGCTTTAGGATTTTCTGAGGGAGAGCAATTTGGACCCTGGCATCTCTGGTCAAAAAAGATTAATAGTCCGCTCCCCAAACAATTATTTCAAACTTTGGCGCAAAGTGGATCGCTTTTAGAATTTGCTCAAACTTATTCTCGTGCTGAACTAAGAGCTTGGGTTGAGTTGATTATACTGCTAGAGTATCTGCAAAGAGGTTTAGTCAATTGGTTCGATCGCCAAGCTTACGATATCAAAGCTGGTAAAAACCTTTCTTTTAGTACTTTTATCTCTTTTGCTATTCTTTGGTGTGAGTTATCGAGAGGTTTTGATGCTAGTCAAAGAGAGTTAAATCAAGCTTGTTTTCAAGTGATGCTACAAATTTTACGTAGTTTTGCTAGAAGAGACGATTTTCCTCTTTATAGCGGGGTTTTAGTCTCTTTTTCAGGAGAATATTTCAAAAATACCTTAATTTACCTCGATGAACCCCTCAAACAAGTGGAAGCTACTCAAGAAAAGGCTCGTCTGTTGACTTTGTTAGGTTATTCTCAAAAAACTTTAGGACAATACGATCGCGCTAGTGAATTTTATCAAGAAGCCTTAGCGATCGCTCGTAGTGCAGAGGATCGCACCTGTGAAATTGCTGCACTCAATCATCTCAGTCGTACTTATGTCGAACAAAAGAATTATACTCAGGCGATCGATTACGCTCAACGAGCCTTAATTTTATCCCGTCAACTAGGCGATAGGTTGGGAGAAGCAAATGCTTTGGTTAATTTGGGATACAGCGAAATATTTACTGCTCGTCAGATCGAACAAATAGATACAGATACTTACGAGCGCCCTATTAACTATCTCGAACAAGGATTGAAATTAGCTGAAAAACTCAAAGATATTCAGAGTCAAGCACTTGGTTGCAATAGTTTAGGTATCGCTTACATTACTCTATCCCAACCAGCAGCAGCGATAACTAATTTAGACAAAGGGATAGAATTAGCTCAACTGTGTGGCGATCGTTATCTTCAAGGTCTTAATTGCATTTATCTAGCAGAAGCTTATCATAATCTTGAAGATCGTCTTAATACTTTTTACTATGCCAACTTAGGCATGTACTTCCTAGAACAAATTGATGCTCGCGAATGGCGACAAGGTGGGGGGTTAATTATCATTTTACGGGGTCAAATAGGCGAAGATGCATTTGAGGGTTTATACAAACAACTGCGTCCTAAATTTATCAGCGCGATCGGTGTTGATGGTTATGATTATTTACCGACTTTATTAACGAAATATCAACAAAATTAAATTTCAGAAATTCCCTCCTAGCGATCTAACTTGATCGGAGTTAGAGGAAATGATTAAAAACATTGCTAAAAAAACTGTCCAACCAGAAATGATAGTTTCCAAACCAAGCGATCGCAAATTATTATCTGAAACTTTTGGTGCTTGGGAAGATGATAAGACAGAACAAGAAATTATTAATCAAATTTACAATAGCCGAAATAGCAATTAAGTTTGTTCTAAAATTATTAGCATCAACACCAGCAAAAATAGTAACCAACTAGACGAGTATACTTGCCTTGGGTGACATCAAATTCGTAGAGACGACGAGAGTTATCGGGATTACTCACAACTGGACCTTCGAGTCAAGGATATGGTTTGGTGCGATCGGGACTGAATGCCATCCCTTCAAAACCTTGAGAACGTTCTAGGTTTGCTAATTCATCCTTACTGAGGTTGGGATTTTGCGGCGAAACTACAAAAGGGGCGACAACAGAATCTCTGATTTTATTTCCCGTTTTCGGAAAGTCGGTAAAGTAAGCATCTGCACCCAATTGAATTAACTGTTCTATTTCTTGTTCTGGAGTTTGCGGCGTACCATCGGGATTGAGAGTTAAAAATCTTTCTTCGTTGCGGAGAGTATAGGGATGAACCTGTAAACCTGCTTCGTGTGCCAAGTTAATAAAAGGAAAAATCTCGCCAGTCAGTTGAGTTTTAATCTCAGCAACTCCATCTCCATTCCCGTCAACTGCCGTGTTTAGAGGTTTACGCAGCAAAATAGTCTCTTTCCAAGGTCCAACTCCCGCCGCATAGGTACTGATAAATTTGAGTACATCTTCATTAGCTAGGTCGCCGTAACTGGTTTTGACCTTGAGATCGACTAGATCGACTAAATCTCCGTAAATTGCTCTTGCTTTTTCCTTGTCAAAATTGGGATCACTGAAATTTTTAACTAGATCGTAGGGTTGAGTGAAAGGATCTCCCTCTTTAAATTTGAAGTCTCCAAATAATTGAACTAAAGGAATATCCTCTAAACCTGCTTCGGGAAGAATTTTAGTTTTTAACTCAATTAAGTTTTGAACTTCAAAAGATTGAATGAAGATGCGATTGGGGTCGGTAAATCCTGTCTCGACCAGAGTATTAACTAGGGGTTCTTCTAGGGAAAGTCCTTGTTCGTCAAAGTAGCTAGGATGCTTGGTTTCGGGATAGATACCAATCTTTTTGCCCGTTTCTGCTTCAACCTGCTGAACTAGGTCGATAACCTCAACAAAGGTAGGAATTTCATATTGACGGTTAAAAGATTGGTCGCGGAAATCGCGAGGTTGTACTGCCCTCAGAGTCTTAATTTCTGCTAGAGTAAAATTTTCGGCGAAAAAACCTTCTACTTCATCTCCATCAACAATTTTAGTCTTCTTGCGATCGCTAAATTCGTCACGAGTTGAGACATCAGTAGTATCGATTAAATTGGGTTCGTGACGGGCAATTAAAACTCCATCTTTGGTAATTACCAAATCGGGTTCGATAAAGTCCGCACCCTGTTCGATCGCCAGCTTATAAGCAGCTAAGGTGTGTTCTGGTAAGTCTCCACTTGCACCTCGATGCCCGATGACTAAAGGTGTTTGTCCGTTTAAGGTATTTAGTTGGGTAGGATTGGGAGTTGCGATCGGTGCCTCTAGTAATTTACCTTTTGAGTCAAAGTGTAACAGATAGGGATCATTTATGATAAGCAATATATCTCAAGTCGTAATCGTTGGCGCTGGTCCTACTGGTGCTACTCTAGCACTCCTTTTAGCCAGACAGAGTATTCAAGTTAAACTAATTGAAGCATCCCGTAATTTTCGTCGGGTATTTCGCGGTGAAGGATTAATGCCGAGTGGGTTAGATGCGATCGAACAGATGGGATTGTCTTCGTTGTTAGCCAAAATTCCCCATCGTCCTTTAGATGGTTGGGAGTTTTTAATTAACAATCGATCGCTGTTTCGAGTTGATGAACCGATCGAGCCTGGTGGTAAACCTTGCACTCTAGTTTCTCAACCAGCTTTTCTGGAAGCAGTAATTGAAGAGGCAAATACTTATCCTAATTTTGAGTTGATCCAAGGTACGACTGTCCAAGATTTAATCTGGCAAGAGCAACGAGTTTCTGGTGTAAAATTAGCTGACGATCGCGAGTTTTATGCCGATCTAGTTATTGGTGCAGATGGTCGTAATTCCGTAATTAGACAACGAGCTAAATTATCTCTAGAACAGCAGCAACAAAGCTTTAATATTCTTTGGTTTAAATTGCCAGATCGTCAGTTTGCTCAAACGGAGAATATCTTTTATTCAATTGTCGATCGTACTAATGCCTTTGGCTTATTTCGAGGTTCAGAAGGCAATCTTCAGATTGGTTGGGCGCTTCATCAAGGCTTTACTGAAGATTGGAAACAAGCTGATTGGACAAAAATTTTAGCCTCAGCGTCTCCTCCTTGGTTAGCAGAACACATTCTCACTCATGCAGACAGCATCGATCGCCCAGTATTATTATCTGTAGTTGTCGGTCTTTGTCCGCGTTGGCATATACCAGGATTAATCCTTTTGGGTGATGCCGTTCATCCCATGTCACCTGTACGCGCTCAAGGTATTAATATGGCTTTACGAGATACGATCGTAGCGGCAAATTATTTAATCCCTTTATTACGCGATCGCGAAGATTGTCAGGCGATCGATGCAGTACTAGCCAAAATTCAAACCGAACGAGAACCAGAAATTATCCGTATGCAGCAACTTCAGAGAGATGAATCTGCACAGGGAGAAAAATTAATCAGAAGTCCTTTGCTGAGATGGGGTGCAACTAAGCTAGCGCCCTTAATTCGTCAGCCTATCAAAAAGTCTTGGCTCGATCGCCAACGTCTATTACGTCACGGCATAGTAGAAGTCATCATGACAAATAGGGATTAGGGGGTAGGGGCAGGTTTAGAAACCTGCCCCTACGGGGTTAAATAACAAAATTTTGAGCGAGACATTTCAGCTTTGATTGTTATGAAGACTTAAATTCGATCGTAATTAGCGATCTTGATAACGATCGCGATTGCTTCGTGAGTAAAGTCACTTCATTAAAGCTTAATAATAATTACATTAGATTTATTGTTAACTTTAAAAAACTTTTTTAGATTCATGTTAAACATTAAAAACTCTCTCGTACTTGGTCTTACTCTAGTTATCACCGCAGCATTAGCAACTCCTGCTAAAGCAGAAAGCAAAGATTCTTTAGAGTTAAATTTACAAGGACAACAACAAACTAGTTCTATTAAAAAAGCAACTGAAACTAATATTTGTATTTATGTTCCAATTAGAAGAAAAATATGCTACTAAGCAAAACCGAGTTTAATCATCAATCATAAATATATTCAGATAAAATGAACTTTTTAAGTTCTAAACACAAAAACCTTAATTGATAACAAGCTTTATCACGCCAGTGAAATAACATTTAAAAAGATAAATAACGATTTAAATATTCTAGGTTAGGATTGCTCCATTGCAAGAGATAGACAAAGCAGTCCTAGCCTTTTTTATTTGAGTAAAGCAGTCTCTACTAAAGTTACTAATTCTGGTGATACAATCGAGATTGTTGGTAGGTATATTAGCGATAACCCAATCTACTAAACAAAATTATAATCAAAGCATTTCAACTTTGATTGTCATGAAGAAAAAAGCAACTAAAACTAATTTTTATATTTATATTTTAATTAAAACAAACTAGAAGACAATTTAAATATTCTAAGCTAGGATTTCGCTGTTACTAAAAACATAGTAGGCAATCCTTTTTTTATGCTCGATCGGGCAATGCTGTTTATGAAAGTACTAAAACAAGAATCATGGATGTTTGTTATCTGTTCTTGTGTCTGTTTTTCTCATGCATATCCAACATTGGCACAAGTTTCAACTGATAATACTGTCTCTACTAAAGTTATTAATTCTGGCGATACAATCAAAATTATTGGTGGTACTAGAGCAGGTAATAATTTATTTCATAGTTTTGCTGAATTTTCAGTACCTAATAGCAGCACTGCTTATTTTCAAAACGCTTCAAATATAAACAATATTATTAGCCGAGTCACAGGACAATCTATCTCTAATATTGATGGCATTCTCAAAACTAATGGTAATGCCAATCTTTTTTTAATTAATCCTAGTGGCATTGTTTTTGGTGCCAATGCACAATTAGATATTAATGGTTCATTTCTTGCCACTACTGCTAATAGCATCAAGTTTGCTGACGGAACTGAGTATAGTACTACTAATAAACAAACTTCACCTTTATTAACTGTTAGTATTCCCGTAGGATTACAGTTTGGAGATTCAGTTGGAAGTATTGTTAATCGCTCGATTGCAAGTCCTAATGGAGAAACTAATTTTTTAGTAATTCCTGTTGGATTAAAAGTAGCTCCCAATCAAACTATTGCCTTTGTAGGTGGCGATGTAACTTTTGATGGAGGTAATCTAACTGCTGCGAGGGGAGGGATTGAAATTGGGAGTGTAGGTAATAATAGTTTTGTCAGTTTAGCAACAACAAAGCAAGGTTGGACATTAGGATATGAAGGTGTACAAAATTTTAGAGATATACATTTTTTAAATGCAGCAGTTGTTGATGTTAGTGGTTCGCTGGCAAATAATCATATAAGAGGACAAAATATAAAGCTTACTGACTATTCAAGTATCTTGAATGCTACTGTTACCAAAAAAGATGGAGGAAATTTAGAAATAACTGCTGATAATTCTGTAGAGGTAGTTAATAGTTTTCTTCTCAATCAAGTTGGTAGACTTACAGACATTGGTTTAAATGTTATAGCTACAGGCAATGGAGGAGACTTAACTGTTTCTACTAAACACTTATTAGTTAAAGATGGAGGATTCATCTCTTCTGGAACACTCAGTCAAGGTAATGCAGGAAATTTAACGATCGATGCTTCAGATTCGGTTGAAGTAGTTGGTGCTAATAGTCTTTTGACAACTTCTACAGACGGTACAGGTAAAGGTGGAGAGTTAAAAATCGATACCAAAAACTTAGTTGTCAAAGATGGGGGGAGAATAGAAGCTGCGACTCTTGGTATTGGTGAAGGTGGAAATATAGATATTAATGCTTCTGAGTCGGTAGAGTTTGCGGGATGGCAAGATCTAGGTGAAGGAATTGTATCGATAAGTGGTTTATCTGCTTCTGCTGGTATTGAAGATGGTTCGATCGCGCAAACTGAAAATGGTGGAAACTTAAGCATCGAAACTCCATTGCTAATGGTTAAAGATGGTGCAGAAATAACAGTTAGCAATTTTGGTTCGGGGGATGCAGGTACACTGGCGATCGATGCTGATTCTATTCTTCTGGACGATCGAGCTAAATTAAATGCAACTACAACATCTGGTAACGGTGGCAATATTAGCTTGGAGAATGCAGACAATCTCGTACTGCAAAGTCAAAGTCAAATTGCTACCACTGCTGGTGCTAAAGGTAATGGTGGCAATGTCTCGATCGATTCCGATACAGTTGCTTTAATAAATAAAAGCAAAATTGAAGCTAATGCTTTTGAAGGAAAGGGAGGTAATATTCAAATCCAGACGAAAGGATTGTTTCAGTCTCCCGACAGTCAAATAACTGCTGCATCTAAACTGGGTATCAATGGTTTAATTACTATCAAAAATCTCGATTTTGATTCCAGTCACGGCATTGTCAAATTTTCCGAATCGCCGATCGATGTTAGTAGTCTAATCGGTAATAGCTGTAGCGGCAGCAAAAATATTGCTGAGAATAAATTTACTATTATTGGTCGAGGCGGTTTACCAATTAATCCCGATCGCGCCTTAGAGATAAATACAGCGCAAGTAGATTTGGGTGAGATAGTTCCATCAATAACAGCACAAGCACTTCCCCTACACCCCAAACCCTACAACGGCGCTCAAGGTTCTGACGCAGGTTCAGAACACGCGCCTTCCCCATACCCCGTTCCCATCGTCGAAGCACAAACATGGTTTAAAAATAATGATGGCAATATTGTCTTAGTTGGGAATAATCCTAATATCGAAAACTCTAGCCTTTTCAGTAGCAATAATTTAGCTTGTCAGGCTAGATAATTTTGCTAAAGCGCTTTCAGAGAGTATCGTATCCTCGATCGACCTCACCAACAATGAACCGTAAACGTGTCTTACTTTTATTATCTCTAGCTGTTGCTGGTTTAATTACAAGCGCTTTTCTCTCAACTATTTCTCTTCCAGGTTTTGCTCAAACTGCTATCCCTAATTCTTCGATCGAGATGCAAATTAAAGGGAATGGGAAAACAGAGATGCAGGGAAGCACAGATGCAGAGATGGAGGGAAGAGAATTGTACAAAATAGGTAAAATCGAGGAAGCGATTAGTCTTTGGCAACAGACGCTGGATCTTGTTCGCGATCGAGGAGATAAGTTAAGTCAGGCTAGAATTTTAAGCAATCTCGGTCTTGCCTATCAACAATTGGGACAATGGAATGAGGCGCGATCTACCATTGCAGAAAGCTTGAATTTAATCGAATCTATACCAGTCGATCGACAAACAAGCGATCGCACTAGAGCCTTAGCGCAAGTTCTCAACAATCAAGGCATTCTACAATTAGCTTTAGGACAGCCACAACCAGCACTCTTAAGTTGGCAGCGTGCAGAACAAGCATATACTCAAATTAAAGATGAAACTGGTGTGCTTCGCAGTCAAATCAATCAAGCTAATGCTTGGCATTCTTTGGGAATGTATCATCGTGCATTGCAAGTGTTCGAGACAATTAAACCTTCTCTAGAAAAACCAGAACATACCGACTTACAAGTTGCTGGATGGCGAACCCTAGGACGCATTCTTACTTTAGTTGGTGAACTATCTACCGCACAAGAAGCGCTCGATCGCAGCTTGCAACTTGCTACAGAGTTGTCATTAGTTCCAGAAAAAGCAGAGATTCTACTGGAATTAGGTAATTTAGCTATAGTTAAGGGTAATTCTCAAGCTGCACTAGATTACTATCAACAAGGCTTAAATCTTTGTCAGAATTTGCCAGGAAGCGATCGCCTGCTTAATCGCCTACTGTTAGCCAAATTGAATTTAAATCTAGAACTCGATCGTACAGAAGAGGCAATTAGTGTTTGGCGAGAAATTGCCGCAAAACAGACTCAAAATTCATTCGATCGCGCTGGTATCTATAACAATATCTATTTAGCTCGTAATCTAATTACCTTACAACAAAAATCCGAAACGCAAGCAAAATTTAGAGAACAGATTCCTGATTGGCAGGCGATCGCCGCTCTTGTCTCTCATTCTATCCAGCAAGCTCAAACCATTGAAGATAAAAAAGCCGAAGCTTATGCAACAGGTATTTTAGGCGAAGTCTACGAACATCAACAACAATGGACAAAGGCACAGGAATTAACCGAACAGGCTATTTTCCTTACTCAAAACTTAGATGCGCCTGAAATTACTTATCTTTGGCAATGGCAGTTAGGTCGAATACAGCAAGCACAAGCTGAATCTAAACAAGCAATTATTGCCTACAGCGAAGCAGTCAATTTACTTAAGTCTCTGAGTAAAGATTTAGTCGCGATCGATCCTAACGTTCAATTTTCCTTTAAAGAAAGTGTCGAACCAGTATATCGAGAATTAGTTAGCCTTCTTTTGCAAGGAGAAGTGAGCCAGGAAAACCTAGCCAAAGCTAGAGATACGATCGAATCTTTGCAGGTAGCAGAATTAAATAACTTTCTTCGAGAAGCATGTACGAACGTTCGTACAATTAAAATTGACCAAGTAGATAAACAAGCAGCCGTAATTTATCCGATTATTTTAGGCGATCGCCTGGAAGTAATTCTCAGCTTACCTAATCAACCGCTACGTCACTATGCAACTAAGATTAAAGCCGCAGAATTAGAAAAAACGATCGCCCAGTTTCGTCAGAGTGCAGTAATTCGCAGTCAAAGATTTTTTTATCAACCTGCTGAAAAACTATATAACTTGTTAATTAGTCCTGTTTTAGGTGACTTGCAAAAGAATCAGATTAAAACTTTAGCATTTGTCTTAGATGGTTCTTTACGCAATATTCCGATGGCGAGTTTATACGATGGCAAACAATATTTAATCGAACAATATAGTATTGCCTTAACACCTGGATTGCAATTACTATCACCTCGTTCTTTACAAGATCTCAAACTCAAAATTTTGGCGACAGGAATCACTCAAGCAAAAGATGAATTCCCCGCGTTAAATGATGTTGCCAATGAATTAAAAGCAATTAAAAGCCAATTACCTACAACTATTTTGCTCGATCGCGATTTTACTAGTGAAAAATTTGCAGAAAAAATTGAATTTACTAACTTTCCGATCGTACATATTGCCACTCACGGTCAATTTAGTTCGACCTTAGCTGATACTTTTTTATTAGCCTGGGATCGTCGTATCAATCTCGATCGGCTCGATCGCATCTTAACCACAAGAGTAGATCTTCAAAATCGGGCGATCGAATTATTAGTTCTCAGTGCTTGTCAAACAGCCAGTGGAGATAAACAAGCAGCCTTGGGATTAGCTGGTGTAGCGATTAAAGCAGGTGCTAGAAGTACTGTAGCAAGTTTATGGTCAGTTAACGATCGTGCCACCGCCGAACTGATGAACAGATTTTATCAAGCGATCGCTACCAAACAAACAACCAAAGCCGAAGCCTTACGACAAGCACAACTTAGTTTGTTAAAAGACCCCTGGTATCAACATCCCTTTTACTGGTCTTCCTTCGTACTAGTAGGGAATTGGCTTTAGATTAGGCACAGAGGCAGGGAGGCGGAGGTGCAGAGAAGCAGAGAGGCACAGAGGCACAGAGGAAGTAAAAAAAACTTCAGACTTCAGACTTTAGACTTCAGACTTTAATTACTTCTGACTTCTGACTTCTGACTTTTCCCTACACCCTAATCCCTATCTCTCCACCGATGCACGCGCTGCGGCTGCTTCTTCAGGGTGAATGCCCAATCTGGTTAAATTGAGACGACCTCTGTTGTCGAAGCCTCGTATTTTAATGACTACTTCATCGCCTACAGCTACTTCATCTTCAACTTTGCCAACTCTTCCTTCAGCTAGTTGAGAGATATGAATCATTCCCTCTTTGCCAGGAATTACCTCAACAAATGCACCAATATCAATAATGCGGGTGACACGACCGACGTAAACGTCACCTTCGTTCAGTTTGCGGGTCATGTTGTAGATAATTTTCTTGGCTTTTTCAGCTTTATCAGCCTCAACCGCAGAAATTGTTACAGTTCCATCATCGTCGATATCAACTTTCGCTCCCGTTTGTTCGGTAATTCCTTTAATCGTTTTACCTGCGGGTCCAATCACCATACCAATTAATTCGGGATCGATCTTGAGAGTTAACAGACGTGGTGCAAAAGGAGAAAGTTCGGTACGAGGTTGCTCGATCGTGCTGAGCATTTTCTCCAAAATATGCAATCTGGCTGGTTTGGCTTGATGAATGGCTTTAGCTACTGTATCCATGGATAGACCAGTGATTTTCATGTCCATCTGCAAAGCTGTAATACCAGTATCAGTACCAGCAACTTTGAAGTCCATATCTCCCAAAAAGTCTTCAATTCCTTGAATATCGGTCAGGATGCGTACTTCATCTCCCTCTTTAATCAAACCCATCGCTGCACCGCTTACTGGTTTGGTAATCGGTACACCAGCGTCCATTAAGGCTAAAGTAGAACCGCAAACCGAACCCATGGAGGTAGAACCATTGGAGGAAAGTACTTCTGATACGACTCTGAGAACGTAAGGAAAATCTGTTTTAGGAGGTAAAACTGGTAAAATCGCTCTTTCTGCTAAGGCTCCGTGACCGATTTCTCTTCTTCCTGGGGAACGCAATGGTTTGGTTTCACCTACAGAGAAGGGAGGGAAATTATAGTGATGGAGATAGCGCTTTTCGTCTTCTGGATTGAGGTCATCAGCTAAGTCTTGAGCATCGCCTGATGTTCCTAAAGTAGCGATCGATAAGACTTGAGTAAGTCCCCGTTGAAATAAGCCGCAACCGTGTACTCGCTGAGGAAGAAGACCAACCCGACAAGAAATAGGACGTACTTCATCTAGTTTGCGTCCATCGACGCGAACCCCTTCTTCTAAAATTTGCTTACGCATTAACTTTTTAGTTAGGGATTTAAAGTGATCGGCTACTAGTTTAGGCTTTTCTGTAGTTACTACTTTAATAGGATCGTCGTCGGGTAATTCCGCGATTACATTATCAATTTGTGTAGTTTGAATCTCCTCTAATGCTCGATCGCGAGCATTTTTGTCTAAATCGAATTGAGAGAGAATCTTTTTAATTGAGTCGGTAGAGCGATCGCCGATAAACTTATCAATCTCTTCATTAGTTGGTGGTGGTTCGGCAACTTTAATTTCTAGACCTAATTCTTGCAGTAAATCTTTTTGCGCTTGAATTAATTCCTCGATCGCTTCATAACCAAATTCGATCGCTTCGATTACATCTTGTTCTGGTAGTTGATTGGCACCTGCTTCTACCATCACCACACCGCTAGGAGTACCTGCAACTACGAGATCTAAGTCTCCAGCTTGAATTTCCTTATAAGTAGGATTGAGAATAAAATCATCTCCTACCAAACCCACTCTGACTGCTGCCATTGGGCCATAAAAAGGAATTTGTGCCAACAGAACCGCTACCGAAGCACCTGTCACCGCTAAAACATCTGGCGGTACTTGTTCGTCCATAGATAAGGTAGTTGCAATTACTTGCAAGTCATCGCGCAACCAAGAGGGAAATAGAGGACGCAAAGGGCGATCGATTAAACGACTAGTCAAAATCGCTTTTTCTGGAGGACGACCTTCTCTGCGTAAAAAACCACCAGGAATACGACCCGCAGCATATAATCTTTCTTCGTAATCTACTACCAAAGGCAGAAAATCAATCCCTTCTCTGGCAGCCGCCCGTGTTGCAGTCACTAAAACTGTTGTATCTCGCGACTGAATCAAAACGGAGCCGCCTGCTTGTGGAGCGAGCAAGCCAACCTTTAGTCTAATATCCCGTCCGTCGAAGGATATTGACTTATCAAACTCTTGCATGAGCGCGTTTTTTCCTTACTTTTATCACTTTCTCTTTCTGAGGCAATCCTAACATTTCTGCGAGACTTTCTTCTGGTTTTATTTCTTGGTTAAGTTCTTTCAATAATTGCAATCTTGCTTTGCAAAAAACAACGAAAGGTTGCATTCTTACCAGAAATCTTAAACTTTCCTTACCTTTAATTAGCTATCAGCTATCAGCTATCAGCTTAAAGACAGGGGATTAAACTTTTACTCGGGTACTACTCTTCTGTTGTTTGTAAGTAAATAGACAGATTGAATTACACAAATTGTATTTCCTATTGCCTCTTGCCTGTCCCCACCTATGAATTTAATTTTGTCCAACTACTTAATTTTTGCCAATTTTTAGGGAATTCTAGAAATTGAGTCAGATTTGAGCGCAAGCAATTTTAGTAGTGTGTCATTTCCCATGAGCAAGATCGAGAAAACGTTACAGGAAGCAGAAGAATACACTTGTAGACTCGAAGAGCAGCTTGCCGAACGCACGCAAGAATTAAACAAGGTTTTAGAAGAGCTAAACAATACAAAAGAACAACTAGCTCAATCTGAAAAAATGGCAAATTTAGGGCAAGTTATTGCTGGCGTAGCCCATGAAGTCAACACTCCGTTAGGCGCAATTAAAGCATCGATCGACAATATTAACTATTTTTTAGCAACTAATTTAGTTAATTTACCTGAAATCTTTCAATTAATTCCCAAACAACATCAACCAGCTTTTTTTGAATTATTAAACAGAGTAAATCAGTCTACATATTGTTTTAGCAGTAAAGAAAAACGGGCTTTCAAGAAAAAAGTTCTTGAGATCTTAAAGGAAAATCAAATTCAAGAAAGTGACCATATTGCTGATGTTTTAATTGATATAGGTGTTTATGAAGAACTGGAACAATTTTTGGCTCTCCTTCAAGATCCTGAATCTGTAAAGATTTTAGATTGTGCTTATCAATTAGCCAGTTTAAAAAGAAGTTCTCTAACAATTACTACAGCTACAGATAGAATTATCAAAATAGTTTTAGCTTTAAAACAATATGCTTATTATGATCGCGAACATCAGAAAAAACTAACCAATATTATTGAAAGTATTGAAAATGTTTTAGTTATTTATCACAATCAAATTAAACATGGTATTGAAGTAATTAAAATTTACGATCGAGTTCCTTTGATTTGGTGCTACCCCGATGAACTTCATCAAATTTGGGCAAATTTGATTAGTAATGCTTTACAAGCAATGGGCGATCGAGGTACTTTAACTATTAAGATTACTCAAAATAATGAATATTTAATCGTTTGCATTACTGATAGCGGCTCTGGCATACCTCCCGAAATCTTGCCCCAAATTTTTCAGCCTTTTTTTACAACTAAACCTGCTGGTAAAGGCAATGGATTGGGATTGGATATTGTGCAAAAGATTGTAAGCCAGCATGATGGAAAAATTGAAGTAGATTCTGTTTCTGGTCAAACAAATTTCACTGTCTATTTACCATTGCCAACAGGAGATAATTTAAATACCTAAGCCAGTTATTATCTGTATTGATGATGAATTAATTATTGGCAATAATCTCAAAGTAGAACTAAAAAAAAGTTACAGATAACGTATTTATTGTTGAAAATAACAAATCTTAGCTTGATTTCACTGTAACATAAAATAGTTAACAAACAATCCAAAGTGGTGAGTTTTGTTTTCTTGTGTTGTGTTAATGTCAGTTCCCGAGCGAACAATTTAGCCAATTAAGTGCCTAAACAAAATTAATTACACAAATTAAGTATCTAAACAGAATTAATTACACACTGTATTTTCCCTCTTGCCTCTTGCAAGAAAGCCTTTTGCCTACCCTCACCTGTGTATTTAATGAAAGTGCAACTACTTATCTTTCTTTTGCCTTTTGCCTTTTGCCTTTTGCCTTTTGCCTTTTGCCTCTTGCCTTTTGCCTGCCTTACCTATGAATTTAATTTTGTGCAACTATTTAGTAAGGGTTTGTGCTTATTCCGAACTTAGATTGAAAAAGATTATTAATGAATGCTCACCCACCCAAGAACAAAATAGGGCTGCCACCAACTAGCTCTACAGTCGCATTTGAGATTGTGGCGATCGCCGCCTCAGCAGGAGGACTCAATGCCATTTCTGAGGTGTTAACGGGATTACCTGCCAACTTTCCCGCCGCCATTGTCATTGTCCAACATCTAGATCCCAGGCACCGTTCCCTCATGGCAGAGATTCTCAGTCGGCGAACCCCGCTCGCGGTAAAACAAGCGGAAGAAGGGGAGGCGTTGCAGGCGGGAACTGTCTATATTGCGCCACCGAATAGTCATTTGCTAGTCAACTCGGATGGTACCTTGTCTTTAACTCAGTCAGAGTTAGTTCATTTTGTGCGTCCATCGGCTGATTTGTTGTTTGACTCAGTTGCCGCCAGTTACAAAGCAGGAGCGATCGCTATTTTGAATTAGCTGGAGAGCAGTGGGTCTTTCGCCCAGACCTGCGCCGTGGGGTGATTTTTGGTCGCCACGATCTAGTTCAGGATGCACCCATTTCCCGTCTGGATCTGCTGGTTTGTCGCAATACGCTGATGTATTTCAACTCCGAAACCCAGACCAAAATTCTCGCTCGCTTTCATTTTGCCCTCAACGATACAGGGATCTTGTTTTTGGGAAAAGCGGAAATGTTACTCACCCACGCTAACCTGTTTACCCCCATCAGTCTGCAACACCGTATCTTTCGCCGCGTACCCCAAAACAACCGACGCGAACGCATCCTCTTATTTCCAAGCAATACGGAAGAAAGCATCACCAATGGCATCAATCATTACGTCCATTTGCGAGAAGCTGCTTTTGACACCGCCCCCTACGCTCAGATTGTGGTCGATCGCAATGGCATTTTATTGTTAGCCAATGCAGAAGCCAGATCTATGTTTGGGATCAACTTTTTCGATCAGGGGCGACCCTTACAGGATTTAGAGATTTCCTACCGTCCTCTAGAATTGCGATCGCCGATCGAACGCGTATGTCAGGAACACAACCCGATCGTAATTGCCAATGTAGTTCGTCATCTGCGGGATGACGAGGTGCAATATTTAGACGTTCAGATCTTACCCCTCGAAGAACAAGATAGTGAAATCATTGGCGCGAGCATCATCTTTATAGATGTGACTCGCTACTATAACCTCCAAACCGAACTCCAGCGAGCTACCCAGGAACTTGAAACCGCCAATGAGGAGCTTCAGTCGAGCAACGAAGAACTAGAGACTACCAACGAAGAATTGCAATCCACTAACGAAGAACTGGAAACCACCAACGAAGAATTGCAATCCACTAACGAAGAACTGGAGACGATGAATGAAGAACTTCAGTCTACCAACGAAGAATTGCAAACCATTAACGATGAGTTGCGCCAGCGCACTAGCGAACTCAACCAGGCTAACGCCTTTCTTAACTCGATTTTGCTCAGCCTGCAAGCTGGGGTGGTGGTAGTCAGTCCTCAATTCAACATCCTCAGTTGGAACCATGAAGCAGAAAACCTTTGGGGGCTGAGGATCGACGAGGTGCGGGGAGAATCCCTCCTCAGTCTTGATATTGGCTTACCCATAGAACAACTGCGAGAACCCATCCGCACCTGCCTGAATGGGGAAGTTTGCAATCAAGAGTTGGTGCTGAGCGCTACCAACCGTCGGGGTCGAGCGATTCAGTGTCGCATTACCATCAATCCTTTGATCGGCTTCGATCGAGGGCGACAAGGAGTAATTTTGTTGATGGAGGAGATCTAATCATGACCAAACCTAATTTAGATCGGCAACTGCAATCTGCCCAAGAGCGATTGCAACAGATTCAGGAACAGGCGGGGGTCAGTGTCGAGCAAAACCCTTTGTTGGCAGAGGCGATCGCCGAACTCTCTATTGCCCTAGAAGAGTTAAATGTTGCTTCCGAAGAACTGTACCAACAAAACGAAGAATTACTCGTCACCAGGCAAGAGCTGGAATTGGAACGCCAGCATTACCAAAACTTGTTTGACTTTGCCCCTGATGCTTATCTAGTAACCGATGAGCGGGGCATTATCCAGGCGGCAAACGGTGCCGCCGAAGCTCTGTTCGATTTACGTCGCGATTTGCTGGTAGGCAAACCCCTGATTCTGTTCTTGGCAGAATCTGACCATCCCTTCATCTATGCCCAGCTAGAACGCATCACTCAGTCAACTCAGAGCAATAAACGCCGCCCTCTCCCAAATCGAGCAAACATTTGTTTGCAGGATTGAGAAGTGTCTCTGCAACCTAGGGGTCAGGAAGCATTCCCCGTCTCTGTGTCTCTCGCAAGCGAATGGAATTGCCAGAGTCAATTCACACAATTGTACTGGTTATTTCATGACTTGAGGCAGCGCAAACAAGACGAACAAAAAATTCGAGAGCAAGCTGCCTTACTGGACATCACCACTGATGCGGTATTTATCAGAAGTTTGGATGGTTGCATACAGTTCTGGAACCAAGGGGCAAAGAAACTCTATGGTTGGAGTACCTCAGAGATAATCGATCGACAGATGGACGAACTGCTGTATCGAGATCTATTAGAACTGGAAAACGCTTTAAAGGTCATGTTTGAGCAGGGCAATTGGCAGGGTGAACTGCTCCAAACAACCAAAAGTGGCAAAGAGATCGTTGTCGAAAGTTGTCTGACGCTCATGCGAGATGCCGAGGACAAACCCGAATACATCCTAGCTGTCAATACCGATATCACTGATAAGAAGCAAATGGAAATTCAGTTTTATCGCGCTCAACGATTAGAGAGTCTGGGTACATTGGCAAGTGGGATTGCCCATGACATGAACAACATTTTCACTCCGATCCTGGGCATTGCCCAACTGTTGCCCTACATGCTCCCCAATCTAGATGAGCGCAGCCAGAAAATGTTGCAGATTCTGGTGGATAACTCCAGGCGGGGTGGTAATCTGACCAAACAAATTCTCACCTTTGCCCGTGGTCTTGAAAGTGAGCGTATCCCTACACAGGTAAGACATATATTGGAAGAACTGATACAGATTATCAAAAGTACTTTTCCCAAATCCATTGTCATCAGACAAGATTGGTCGATACAAGATTTGTGGCTGGTGTCTGCCGATGCCACTCAACTACATCAAGTCTTCATGAACCTTTGTGTGAATGCCCGTGATGCCATGCCAAATGGTGGTACGCTTGAGATCGCCGCAGAAAATTTTGTCATCGACGAACTATTTGCCAAAATGCATTTGGAGGCGCAGGTTGGATCTTACCTAGTCATCACTATCTCCGACACTGGTACTGGCATCCCGCCAGAGGTACAGGAACACATCTTCGATCCCTTTTTCACAACCAAAGCTATTGGTCAAGGAACTGGATTAGGGCTATCAACCGTGCTGATAGAGATACAAATGCAGCATTAAATATACTTAAAAAAGCTACCACAGGGCATGTGGGAAGCTGGTCTGAGCAATTAGATCGAAACGCTTGGGGAGAATCGACCTCTACTTTAGTTGGGGCAACCCTGCTAGAGCAAGTTGGCTCGCTGAACCAAGAATCCCACGGCTTATAGCCGTGCGGAGTGTCAAAAAGTATTTCTGGTTAAGTGAACGTAACTTTTTATGACAATTTATAGAGCGTCACAATTACAATGATTTCGATCGCACTTTTAACTAATATGTAACTTTATAATTATTTAAAATATATTGTCCGTAAATCTACCAATTAATTGAATTTGCAAGAAATTGAGATGAAAAAGCTTTTTATTGCGACTATTGTTGTTAGTCTAATTGGCTTCACCTCTATGGCTAAAGCTCAATCCCAACAACAAGCGATCGAAACAACAGTAAATAAAGAAAATCAAATCCAACAAAACAAATCCTTAATTCCTTCTTCGGATAAAGATATTCAAACCAATTTTGACAATTTAATTAAACTCAATCGCGCCAAACATCTGGCACGTCAAACCGCAGAACAAGCTAACGGTGGCTTAAGACTTTATCGCGCCGAATCTTCTATGTATGAAGCAGGAGAAGATAGCCCTCACAAAATCAACGAAGATGGTAGCCTAACCTTTACCTTTAAGGGTCGTTCAGCCAATGCATCTGAGTTTACCATTCTCAGTGTCGTTACTGTAGATCTCAAGCAACAGATAGTTACTATGAATTACAATGGTCCAATTCCCCAACAGACGAAGCAGTAGGGGCTAGGGATTAGGGATTAGGGATTAGAAAGGGTGTAGGGTGTAGGGAAGTCTAAAGTCTGAAGTTTTTTTCCTTCTGCCTCCTGCCTCCTGCCTCCTGCCTCCTGCCTTCTATTCCCTGTTGAGAGTTCCCCGTTCCCTAATTTAATAAAGAGCCATTGTTAACTGTCGTTGATACTCCTTGGTTAAAGTATGATCTTTTCCTAATAACTCGAAGATGCTGAGCATGGCTTTTCTAGCGCCATCATTTTTATATTTACGATCGCGATCGACAATTTCCAAAAATAATTGCAGAGCAGGTTCATATTCTTCTTGGACGGTTAAAAGAGCAGCGCGAGAAAACTTTTGCTCTATTTCACTTGCACCAGTTGATTGAGCTTCTTGTTTGAAGAAAATTAGTGATTGTAATTTTTTAGCTTGTGGATAAAATTGTGAATCGTTGATATCAACTGTTGATAGCATTTGAGCAGCTTCATCCAATCGATCGAGACTCATCAGAAATTTAGCCGCTTCAACAATTAACATAGGGTTATCGGGATAATTTTCAAACAGGCGATCGAAGATTACTTTTACCTGTTGAAAATCTTTTTTGGCTTTTGCTGCTCGAATATTTTCTAGTTCAATTTCCAGATCGGATTTAAGATTTAATTTATGCAGTAGCTGCCGCAATTGCTCCTCTGGCATAACTCCCACAAATCCAGGCATCATTTCCCCTTTGACAACTATTCTGACATCGGGTACTCCTTCAATCCCAAATTGATTGGCTAAATCGGGATGGCGATCGATATCTACTTTTGCCAAGACAAAATCATATTCTTTGACTAGTTTTTCTAAGATTGGCTTCAATATTTGGCAAGGGCCGCACCAAGTCGCAAAAAAGTCGATTAATACCGGCTTTTCCAACGATTTTTCAACAACTTCTGTAGGGTAGTTATGACTATTGACTTCTATAGATAAACCCATCGTTAATTTTTCAGATAAATCCGCGCTTATCTATATAATCATAGTTTGCTAATAGCTATTAGCTCCAAATACTAGCAGCAATCCTAAAACCAAAGGCATCAGATTTAATATTGGGTAAAGCTTTCAAGCGAGAAGCGCTGCGACAGCATCCAGGGACATTTAACCAGGAACCACCACGTAACAAACGAGGCTCCTTCTCATTGCCACTTACCCAAGCACTGCCGTCTACAGGAATACCATCGTAGCTATCATGCCATGTATCTGCACACCATTCAGCCACGTTGCCAAGTAGATCGTAGACACCAAAAGGATTGGCAGGAAAACTAGTAACATCAACAGTTTGACGGCGATTTTCTCCCTCCATACCAGTTCCATACACAAAATCTCCATTGTAGTTGGCTAATTCGGTAATTAAGGTGACTCCACAGTAAAAAGCAGTCTACAGGGTTATTTGCATCATTTTTTTGAAAACGTGATGGATTGTTTTTCATTAAAGCTTGCCACTGTGCTTGGGTAATAGGATACCTACCAAGAAGGAAAGGAGGAACTATTATTTCCTGCTGCGGACTTTCTTCAATGCCTCTTTCTGCCTCTGTTTCTGGAGAACCGATTAAAAATTTACCTCCAGGAATAGCTACTAAATCTATAGTCAGACCCTCGCCTAGCTCGATCGCTACACATTTAGCTTTTCGGCGATTTAAAACTGCTTGCCATTTAGCTTTTTTGCCGATCGCTGATGTATACCGACTGAGAGTTGCTGTCTCAAATTCAAAAGATTTGACTTGTGTCTTAGTTGTGGCTGTTGCAGGCTGTTGAGGTGTAACAACTTTAGCTGATTCTATGGACTTTGCTGCTGAAGAAATTTTAGGTGATGGCGGGGGCGGTGGCACATTAATCTTTTTTGCTACTCTTGGCATTGGCTGTGGAGTAGAAGAAAGGGATTCTGGTGGAATACTAGTTTCTGCTATTTCACTAGCAAGTTCATCCAAGCCTTGTTTGACTGGAGCTAAAGATGGAACAGAAGTGCTTAGTTCATTTACTGCGTCTACTCGTTCGCTCGCTTGCGAACTATGGACACTGAGCGCTTCTAACACTGCTTCTACGGAAGGAAAACGCTTCTTAGTGGCATTTTCCACTAATTTATCCAGAACCTGCCCTAGTTGTTCGCTAACTGGACATTCAGTCAAATAATCGCGCCAAACCCAGCAATCTTCACCTAGATCGAACAATTCCAAAGGTGCGACATTAGTGACTAAATGTAGACAAGTAACACCCAAACTATATAAATCGCTAGAGAATTGAGTTTTTCCTCGCGACTGTTCTGGTGCTACGTATCCTGCGGAACCGATGACAGTGCCAGTCATACCTAAATTGTCTAATTCTGCGGCTTTAGCAGCACCAAAATCGACCAAAATTAATTTATTATCTCGTTTGCGTCGAATTATATTTTCTGGCTTGATATCGCGATGAATGACATTGTTAGCATGAACAAATTGCAGCACAGAAAGCATGTCAAGAATTAGCTCGCGAATTTGTTGTTCGTTAAATGCACCTTGCTTAGACAATTCCTGCAAGAGATTATCGCCGTCAACAAATTCTTGTACTAAATACTGACGTTCTTCTTGATTGAGATAAGCTAACAATTCAGGGATTTGACTATGTTTACCCAGATCGTCTAGTCTGATTGCTTCTTGAGCAAATAATTGGGCTGCTTTTTTACTTTGTATTTTGGGTAAAAATTGTTTGATGACGCATTTTGGCTTAGAAGGTTTAAATTCATCGATCGCCAAAAAAGTTCTGCCAAATCCTCCCTTGCCAAGAATTGTCAAAGCACGATAGCGATCGCCAATTAATAGTTTTCTCCCACATTTCTCGCAAATGTCGATTTCTGCTTCATTTTGATGAAGACAATCGGGATTGAGGCACTGACTCATCGCATTCTTATCCTGCTCATATCCGACCTTTATAACAATCTAGGTAGCGATCGGCAAGAAGCTGCCTCCTCTAATCCCTAATCCCTAGTGCAAGAAGGCAGAAGTTCGAAGGCTTTTATGACGGCGCTTTGTATGACGAGGAAACCTCGTCATCCGCGCCTCCAGAAGGAAACAGCCTTCGATCGGAAGGTTTTTTACTTAAATTAACTGACTACTTATTTCTGCCATGCTGCACTAGTCCCTTTTTTTTACTTTTTTCGGGTACAACATAAGTGATTGTGTCTTTATTATGCTATCGTCTTCTTCATCCTGGAGACTGGTAAAAAAAATGAAATCTTTGTCGTCTGTTTATCAAAATACAAGCGCAACTGTAAGCTTAAAAGTTCCGCAATTGTCAGTAGTAGTGCCTATTTATAACGAAGCAGAAAGTTTGCCTCATCTAGTTGATGAAATTAGTAAAAGCTTGCGATCGCTAGAAATGGATTATGAAATCATTTGTGTTGATGATGGTTCGCAAGATGGTTCAACAGAAATCTTACGTCAACTAACCACACAGCGAGAAGATTTAAAGGCTATTTTATTACGTCGCAACTATGGACAAACCCCTGCAATGGCGGCTGGATTTCAGTATGCTCAAGGAAAAACCATTGTTACTTTAGATGGTGATTTGCAGAACGATCCAGCAGATATCCCCATGCTGCTTGCCAAATTGGAAGAAGGTTTCGATATGGTGAGTGGTTGGCGAAAAAATAGACAAGATAATACATTAACTAGATTAATTCCTTCTAAAATTGCTAACACTTTGATTGCTAAAGTAACAGGAGTCCGATTACATGATTATGGTTGCTCTCTGAAGGCATATCGATCGGAATTGGTAGCTGATATGAATCTCTATGGAGAGCTACATCGTTTCCTTCCTGCCTTAGCGTTTATTGAAGGTGCTAGAATCACAGAAATGCCAGTACGTCACCATGCTCGTCGTTTTGGTAAGAGTAAGTATGGCTTGAGCAGAACTTTTCGCGTTTTGATGGATTTATTAACCATCTTTTTTATTAAAAAGTTTCTCACTCGTCCGATGCATGTATTTGGATTGTTGGGATTAACTTCTTTGGGGATAGGAACTTTTATGGGTTTATATCTCTCTTTTGTCAAAATATTTCTCAATCAAAACATTGGCGATCGCCCCTTACTTATTTTGGCAGTATTGTTAGTATTAACTGGGATTAATTTATTTAGCTTTGGCTTAGTAGCAGAATTATTAATGCGTACCTATCACGAGTCGCAAAAACGTCCCATTTATCGAGTTAGAGAAGTATTGGGAGTGGATAGTTGAAAGTTGAATTTTAGACATAGATTTTTAGTAGCGATCGCCAAACAACCCCAAAATGGGAGCTATGATTACTCCTGCAACAAAACCGCCAGCGTGCGCCCAATAAGCAACACCTCCGCTATTGATTGCGCCGATCGAACCGAGGCTATTAAATGCTTGCATCACAAACCAAAATCCCAAAAAATAGAAGGCAGGGATGCGAAAAGTAGTCAGAAAAAAGCCGATCGGTACTAGAGTTAAGACTCTCGCTTGGGGAAATTTGATAATATACGCTCCCATTACTCCCGCGATCGCGCCACTAGCTCCTAGACTGGGAATGGGAGAATTCATGGTAAAAAACCATTGGGCTAAAGCTGCTAAAACTCCACAAAGAAGATAAAAAAATAAAAATTTTAAGTGTCCTAAAGCCTCTTCAATATTGTTACCAAAAATCCATAAAAATAGCATATTAAAACCAACATGTTGTAAACTTCCATGCAAGAATTGAGAAGTAATTAAAGTGAGAATTTCTGGAACTGACTGATTGAGAATAAATCCTCGGAAACTAGCAGTTAATTCTTCAGGGATTACAGCATAAAGTTGAAAAAAACTATTTATTTGTCTACCCAAACTCAATTGATAGATAAACACCAAAATATTAATAACAATCAAAGCATAGGTGACAACAGGAGTAATGCTGATTGGATTTTCATCTTTGAGTGGAACCATAATTTTTTTGTTGGTTGTTGGTTATTTGTTATTGGTTATTTGTTATTGGTTATTTGTTTCTCCCCTGCTTCTCTGCTCCCCTGCTTCTCTGCTTCTCTGCCCCCCTGCCCCCCTGCTCCCCTGCCCCCCTACCTACTCATCCTTTCACAGCACCAGCAGTTAAACCTTGAATAATACGACGCTGGAAAATTAATACTAAAATTACTAAAGGAAAAGTAGCTAAAACTGTTGCTGCGGCGATCGGTCCGTAGGGAATTTCAAAAATAGTAGCACCTCCTAATTGAGCGGTAGCAACGGGAATAGTTTTCATGGTTTCTTCAGTGATAAAAGTAAGGGCAAAAATATATTCATTCCAAGCAAAAATAAAGGTTAAAATTCCTGTGGTTACTAAGGCTGGAATTGTCATTGGTAAGACAATATGGATCAGCATAGGAATGATTTTATATCCGTCTACTTTGGCAGCATCTTCTAAATCTTTTGGTAATTGGGTAAAAAAGCTTCTCATTACCAAAATTGTTAGTGGCAAATTAATCGCTGTATAAGGAATAATTAAAGCTAAATAATTATTACCCAAGCCAATTGTTTTAATGATTTCTAATAGTCCTAAAAACAGAAGTACGTAAGGAAAAAGAGTGACAATTAAAATAGCTGATAAGATAATATTTTTTCCTGGTAAGTGTAATCTCGCTAATACATAGGCAGCAGGAGAACCTAAAGCTAGACATAAAAGTGTAGAGACTATCGATACTAAAGCGCTATTAAATATATATAAACCAAATGGTCTTCTGCTAAATAATTCTAGGTAATGCTTGAGAGTTATTTGTGTTGGTATATAAACATTAGGAACAGCAGAAATATCTTGATTGGTTTTCAAAGAAGTTAAAACTTGCCAAAGAATTGGAGCCAGAAAAAAAATCGCGATCGCAATAACACTAAGATAGAGAATTATTTTTTGAATATTTAATCCTGTTGCTATCTGTTGGCGATCGACTGTCATGATTAAACCTTCGAGTTATTAATTTTCTGTATTTTAATGGAAAACCAATAATTAATCCTCGATCGCCCTTAACAATTGATAGACTAGATAGGTAAAAATTGAGCGACCAAGGGAAATCCAGCCATTTATACACCTCCTTTAGCCCGATTAATCGAACAATTACAACTTTTACCTGGAGTTGGTCCCAAAACCGCCCAGAGACTAGCCCTACATCTGATTAAACGTCCCGAAAAAGAAATTAATGCACTTGCTCAAGCTTTAATTGATGCCAAAAAGCAGGTAGGTGTTTGCAAAACTTGTTTTCACTTATCTGCCGAACCAATTTGTCCGATCTGCCGCAATCCCAATCGCAATAATGATCTTATCTGTGTAGTCTCTGATTCTCGCGATGTGATTGCCCTCGAAAAAACTAGAGAGTACCAGGGAAAATATCATGTCATCGGCGGCGTAATTTCGCCTATGGATGGCATTGGACCCGAACAGTTAAACATTCAAAGTTTGGTAACAAGGGTCAGTCAGCAACAAGTGAAAGAAGTGATTTTAGCAATTAGTCCTAGTGTTGAAGGAGAGACTACTACTCTTTACATCGGTCAATTATTAAAACCTTTTACAAAGGTAGCCCCTTTTATTAAGGTAACGCGCATTGCCTTTGGTTTGCCCATGGGTTCCGATCTGGAATATGCCGATGAAGTAACTTTAGCGCGTGCTTTGGAAGGAAGGCGAGAACTGGATTAAAAAGGCAACAGGGAACGACGGCACTACTGGAAATAAAAAACCTCTGGCGATATACCAGAGGCAAATGTAGTTGAGTAGGTTGACCCACCCAAAACTAGTAGTCTGTCTAGATTGATTTGATGGGTTGGTAGTGAATCCTTAAGGATTCATTACAAACAGGTTCGATGGCTCAATTTAAAGTTGACACAATACTAGATTGAATTAATCTTAGTAGTCAAAATCACCGCCACCAGGAGCAGCAGGAGCTTTTTCTTTCTCAGGTTTGTCTACAACGATACACTCGGTAGTGAGTACCATACCAGCGATCGAAGCTGCGTTTTGTAGTGCAGAACGGGTTACTTTAGCAGGATCGACAATACCTGCTTGGAACATATCAACAAATTCGTTGGTAGCTGCGTTGAAGCCAACATTGAATTCTTTTTCTTTAACGCGCTCAGCAATTACAGCACCATTTTGACCTGCATTTTCAGCAATTCTCTTCAGGGGAGCAGTTAAAGCACGAGCAACAATAGTTGCACCAGTCAAACCTTCGTCTTTGAGGTTAGCATTTGCCCACTTTTCTAATTCTGGAGCAAGATGAGCGAGAGTTGTACCACCACCAGGAACGATACCTTCTTCTACTGCTGCTTTAGTCGCGTTAATTGCGTCTTCTAAGCGTAGCTTGCGGTCTTTCATTTCGGTTTCGGTAGCAGCACCAACTTTAACTACAGCTACACCACCAGCTAGTTTAGCGAGACGTTCTTGTAATTTTTCTTTATCGTAGGAAGAATCGGTTTCTTCAATTTGACGACGAATTTGTTCGCAACGAGCTTTAACTTGAGCTTCGTTACCTTCAGCAACGATCGTAGTACTGTCTTTGGTGATGTTGATGCGGCGTGCTTTGCCAAGCATTTCAATCTTGGTGCTTTCTAGCTTCAAACCAGCATCTTCAGTGATAACTTTACCACCAGTGAGAACAGCGATATCTTCGAGCATTTGCTTGCGGCGATCGCCAAAACCAGGAGCTTTAATCGCAGCTACATTAAGAACACCGCGCAGACGGTTTACTACCAAAGTCGCTAAAGCTTCTTTTTCGATATCTTCAGCAATGATAATTAGTGGTTTACCTTGACGAGCAACTTGCTCTAGTACGGGAACTAAGTCTTGTACTAAAGTGATTTTCTTGTCGGTAATCAGGATGAAAGGTTCATCTAAAACAGCTTCCATGCGTTCGGTATCGGTGACGAAGTAAGGGGAGATATAACCCTTATCGAAACGCATACCCTCGGTGATTTCCAACTCTGTAGTCATGGACTTACCTTCTTCGAGGGAGATAACGCCTTCTTTACCTACTTTATCCATAGCATCGGCAATCATCTTACCGACTTCTTCGTCGTTACCTGCGGAGATGGTTCCTACTTGTGCGATCGCTTTGGAGTCTTCAACTGGTTTAGCATGTTCGGCAATTTTGCCGACTAAATATTCTGCTGCTTTATCAATACCACGTTTGAGAGCGATGGGGTTAGCACCAGCAGCAACATTACGCAAGCCTTCTTTAACAATGGCATGAGCGAGGACGGTGGCGGTAGTAGTACCATCGCCAGCTACATCGTTGGTTTTGGAAGCAGCTTGACGAATTAAGGAAACTCCAGTATTCTCGATGTGATCTTCTAGTTCAATTTCTTTGGCGATCGTTACCCCATCGTTTACGATCTGGGGTGCGCCAAATTTCTTCTCAAGTACTACGTTACGACCTTTAGGACCAAGAGTAACCGCCACAGCTTCAGCGAGGAGATCTATACCTCTTTCTAGTGCGCGGCGAGCTTCGTCATTATAGATGATAGATTTAGCCATAGATTTGTCTCTTCTTACTCAAGAATTGAACTAATTAGATGGGATTGTGGATTATTTTTGCTTGGAAATTTAAGAATTAAGCAACTACTGCTAAAATATCTTTTTCGGAGAGTAATACATATTCATCTCCACCAAGTTTGATGTCAGTACCAGCGTATTTGGAGTAGAGAACTTTATCGCCGACTTTTACTTCTAGGGGAGTGACACTACCATTTTCGCCACGCTTACCAACACCTACAGCAGCGACTTCGCCGATTTGAGGTTTTTCTTTGGCGGTATCTGGGAGTAAAATTCCGCCAGCAGTTTTTTCTTCAGAAGCGCTAACTTTAACAAAAACGCGATCGCCAAGGGGTTTAACTGTTGAAACGCTAATTGAAATAGCTGCCATATAATATCCTCCAGATTTGTAACTGTTTAATTTTGCTGCTTTTGCAAAGCTGTTTTGTTCAAAATAAAGGCAGTATTTTGCAACCTTATTTAGATTAGCACTCTCACCTTCCGAGTGCTAATTTATCTAATCAAAGCATTAGATGGCAACTAGTGAGCCAGTACGGTTTACCGAACAGGGATTAGGGATTAGGGACGGGGAGAAGTAATGAGTAATGAGTAATGAGTAATAAGTAATGAGTTTTTTACTTCTGCCTTCTGCCTTCAATGAACAATGAACAATGAACGATTAGCCATTAGCGCTTACAAAGAAAGAATATAATAACTGTTGCGTCCTTTTTCTTTGGCTGCATACAGAGCGCGATCGGCGGCGGAAACTAGAAATTCGGCATCGATCTGGCGATCGGGAATAGATGTGCTAATTCCTAAACTCAGAGTAAGACGATCGCTCACTTCCGATTTGAGATGAGGGATGGCAATTCGAGTAATTTCCTGTTGAATTAATTTAGCTACTTCAATAGCTCCTTGAGCGTTCGTATGAGTAAGATAATGGCAAATTCCTCGCCACCGTAACGAGCGACTAAATCGGTGGGACGTTTGAGGATCAGAGCGATCGTCTGTGCAACTTTTCTCAAACAAGCATCTCCCATTTGGTGTCCATAGTAATCGTTATATAGCAATCCTAAATGATTCATAAAAAATATCGGTGTTGCATCCCTGCGGGATGATTTAAAGAGGAATACTATCAAAATAGAC
>CAZJTL010000015.1:0-41396 GCA_964548905.1 uncultured bacterium
GATTTGGGCTAAATTATGGCGATCGTTAGCTACTTTTGCAAGAGGTCTATTGTAAGGTAAAACCTTAGCAAGGATAGGTTATCAAAAACACAAAAAAATCGGGCAGAATTACCCACCCGACAAACTTGTTTAGAATTGCGAGAAAATTAACTCAATTTTAAACCTAAGAAGCAAGCCATTCTGTATGGAAAAACTCTCCTCTTGGTTTGTCTAAGCGTTCGTATGTATGCGCTCCAAAGTAATCTCGCTGTGCTTGTGTTAAATTTTGTGGCAAGCGATCGCGTCGATAACCATCAAAATAATCTAAAGAAGCGCTAAAAGCAGGAACGGGGATCCCCAACTGATTGGATACGACCAGAACTTCTCGCCATGCGTCCTGACGATCTAAGATAGTTTGTTTGAACTCAGGTGCAAGCAATAAATTAGGCAAAGAGGGATTTTCATTGAAAGCTGCCTTAATTTTATTCAAAAAGCCAGCTCTGATGATACAACCACCTTTCCAGATTCGAGCAGTTTCAGCCAAATTCAAGTTGTAATTAAACTCTGCTGATGCCTTACTCATTAATGCCATTCCTTGAGCGTAAGAACACATTTTTGAGCAATATAGGGCATCTCTGACTTTATTGATAAATGCCTTAGTATCTCCTTCATACTTGCCACTTGGACCAGTTAACTGCTTGGAAGCAGCGATCCGTTCGTCTTTATAGGCAGACATGATTCTGGCATTAACCGCCGCATAAATAGTAGGAATTGGTACACCCAATTCTAAGGCATCTACTACAGTCCAGCGCCCAGTTCCCTTTTGTCCTGCCGAATCCACAATCATATCGACCAAAGGCTTATTAGTATTGGGATCGATATATTTGAAAATATCAGCCGTAATTTCAATCAAGAATGAGTTTAACTCATCTGTGGTATTCCACTCGGCAAAGACTTCGTGTAGTTGCTGATGATTGAGTCCTAGCCCATGTTTGAGCATATCGTATGCTTCAGCAATTAGCTGCATATCGCCATACTCAATACCGTTGTGAACCATTTTTACGTAATGACCAGCACCACCAGGGCCAATATAGGTGACGCAGGGACCATCATCTACTTGAGCGGCAATTTTGGTTAAAATTGGTTCTAACTCTCTGTAAGCAAACTCCGTGCCTCCAGGCATTAGACTCGGTCCATTCAGCGCACCTTCTTCGCCACCACTGACCCCCATACCTACAAATCCGAGTCCAGTGGTTTCTAATTCTCTGGTGCGTCTTTCTGTATCTGCGTACAGGGAGTTACCGCCATCGATGATCATATCGCCTTCTTCCAATAAAGGCTTGAGTTGATCGATGACAGCATCAACTGGTTTCCCCGCTTTCACCATAACTAGGATCTTGCGGGGACGTTCGAGAATTTGGACAAACTCTTCTAAGGAATACGCCGGTTTTACATCCTTGCCCTGGGCGCGTTCCGCCATGAATTTTTCTGTTTTATCAGCACTGCGATTGTAAACAGCGATCGGAAACCCTCGACTTTCTACGTTGAGGGCGAGGTTTTCCCCCATCACTGCTAATCCAATTACGCCGAAAGTTCGTTGTGTCATAGCGCCATGCTTGTGTGAAAGATCTATTCTTCTTCAGGGTAGCCCGATCCCCTCTTTGATTGTGTAAAGAAGATCTTAAAAGTCAGGAATATAGGTTTTTTGTGTGACTTTTTCTTTGAAAATGCTAGAGAATGATGGGAATTACTGATTTGTAGATCGGCAATGCACGCTGGAATGATTACCGATGAAGGTGGTATTGTTACGGTCAAATTAGTTTCAGGACAAAAAATCCATGAAATCTCGTGCAGCCTTTTTGAGCAATTCAGCACACAAAATAGTGGTTCATTACACGCCCAAGCATTCTTCTTGGCTCAATCAAATTGAAATTTGGTTTAGTATCTTAGTCCGCAAGTGACTCAAACGTGGTAGCTTTCTCTCTAAAGACGATCTCAAAACCAAAATTATCAATTTTATTAGCTACTTTAATCAAACTATGGCTAAACCTTTTAAGTGGACTTATAAGGGTAAAGTTTTAGCTCGTTAATGGAAGGCGTATTTACGCCGAGCTGCACTATTAAGTATCAACTAATAAGGTTAAAATGTGTAAGAACTCGGCTTTAGCCAGTTCTGGAACAACCTTATTAGAATCCCCCAGCGAAGCGGTGCTGTCTTCAGGGGGAGTAGTCAAGAGTTTGGAATTACTATTAGTTTTCTCATGCCTCCTTTGCCCGATTATCGACCGAAACAACTTTCACTTGGCCCATTAGAAACAGAGATTTTAAATATTGTCTGGGAACTTGGTTGTGCTACTGTCAAAGATATACACGATCGCATTTTGGCAGATCCAGACCGAGAATTAGCTTATGCTTCAGTAACTACCGTACTCAATCGCTTAACTAAAAAGGGTTGGTTGAGTTGTAGCAAGCAAGGACGAGCTTTTTGTTGGCAGCCCTTGGTATCTTTAGCTCAAGCGCGAGCGATCGAATCTTACGAGCAATTAAACCGCTTTTTAGCAGTAAGTAACCCTGATGTAGTTGCGTCTTTTGCTGATAGTCTAGATAATGCTAGTCTCGATCGCCTTGAAGAAATAGCCTCTCGCATCGATGCTATCCGTCGCCAGCGCAAGGAGAAAAAATAATGCATTTAATTATGATTCTAATTTCTTTGCTATTGGCATGGTATCTGAGAACTATTCCCTGTTCATCTCTGGGTACTTGGAACCAACGTTGGCAAAGAGCAATATTTTTGTTTAGCTTTCCTCCTTTGTTGCTAATCATGACGGCTATTGCTGTGATGTGCATGGGTTCACAAGGACAAATGTTGGGGATGGAAGCTAGTTTATTTAGTTATGGCATAGCAATTAGTTTAGGTGCGATCGCGATTATTTTACTAATTAAACTTACCTATCAAGGCTATATTGCAGTGAGACAGGTTCGTTTTTATTCTCAACAGCTAATCTTAGGTAGACAAGCGAGAGTGATCGAGATTGACTTTCCCTACAGCGCTCAAATTGGTTTCTGGCGATCGCGATTAGTAATTAGTCAGGGATTATTAAACAGTTTAGATGAAGAACATTTAGAAGCAGTATTAGCCCACGAACAAGCACATTATTTTTATCGAGATACTTTTTGGTTTTTCTGGTTGGGATGGTTAAAATCTTTTACTACTTGGCTACCCAATAGTAATGCTTTGTGGCAAGAACTTTTATTATTAAGAGAAATAAGAGCCGATCGCACAGCAGCACAACAAGTAGATCCTCTCTTGTTAGCAGAATCTTTACTCACAGTTGCTAAAGCACCCTGGCAAACTGCACAAGTCCTCTGTGCTACCTTTAGTGATGCCATCCCACGCGATCGCTTAGGAGAAAGAATCGATGCTTTATTGGAAGAATCGGAATCGAATCTCAATTTAAGTTGGTGGCGTTGGAGTTGGATGGTATTAGTGTTGGTTCCTTTTTTAACAGTTCCTTTGCATTATTAGGGTTAGGGATTAGGGGTTAGGGAGCAGAGAGGCAGGGGTGCAGAGAGGCAGAGGTGCAGAGAAGCTGAGGAGACAGGAAGCAATTAGCAAATAACAAACAACAAATATAGTGCTACGCGCTAGGCAATAGGCAATAGGCAACAGGCAATAGCCGATCGTAAAAGGGTTTCAAACTTTTATAATGTCCTAAGCTAAATGCGTAGTGCTATAACTAATCACCAATGAACAATGAACAATGAACAATGAACTGTAAATTTCATTGGCAACAAATCTTTATTGCTATAACTCTAATTTTTCTATTATTAATTACTAGTGGTTGCCAAGATCGACTAGCTAATTCTAATATCACTAAAATAACTATTTGGCATGGCATTAATCCGCCAGAAAATCGTGATGTTTTTAATCGATTAGTTGGTCAGTTCAATCAAACTCATCCAGATATTCAAGTAGAATCTCTTTACATCGGTCAACCAGACGGACAGTTACCTAAAATTCTCGCCGCAGTTGTTAGTAATCAACCTCCAGATATCCTCTGGTTTGTACCTCAATTAACTGGTCAATTAGCAGAATTCGATGTTCTTTTATCTTTGGAAAATTGGCTCAATAATTCTCCTTTAAAAGCTGAAATCGACCCTGCTATGTTTTCAACTATGCAGTTGAATGGGCATATTTATTCTGTTCCTCTTGCTACTAATAATATAGCTATTTTTTATCGCCCTAGTTTGTTTGAAAAAGAGGGAATTACTCAATTACCAAAAACTTGGGTAGAATGGCAAGCAATTGCTCAAAAATTGACTAAAGATACTAATGGAGATGGTCGTATTGACCAACATGGCTTATTTTTACCATTAGGAAAAGGAGAATTTACAGTTTTTTGTTGGTTGCCTCTTATTTTTGGAGCGGGTGGCGAATTGATGCAAAATGGACAGCCACATATTGTTAATCCTGGCTCGATCGCTGCTCTGGAATTTGGTGCAGATTTAATCAAAAATAATCTCGCTATTCTCTCAGCACCTGAGCGAGGTTTTGAATTAGATAGTTTCTTAGCTGGAAAAGCAGCTATGCAAATTACAGGGCCATGGACGTTAGCACAATTACAGCAAAGTAAAGTTGACTATAATGCTTTTCCTTTTCCTTTAAATGAACAAAAAGCAGTTGTTTTAGGTGGTGAAAATTTATTTGTTTTCAAAACAAATTCAGCTAAAGAACAGGCATCTTTAAAATTTTTAGAATATGTATTAAGCCAAGATTTTCAAACAGAATGGGCTTTAAAAACAGGATATTTACCAATTAATCTTAAATCTCAACAAAGCGAAAAATATCAAGAATTTGTGGCAGAAAATCCAATTTTAAAAATATTTTTAGAACAAATGCAATGGGCAAAATCACGTCCTCTTATTTCTAAATACAATCGTTTATCTGAAAATTTGGGACGAGCGATCGAGGCTTCTCTTTTAGGTAGTAAAGAACCACAAAAAGCTTTAGAAGAATCACAGCAACGTCTGGATTTGATATTTGGTGAATAAGTGCGAGCTACACCCCACACCCCTTTACTTATAGGGAAGTTGGGAAATAGGGAAATAGGGAAATAGGGACAAGACAGATATTTTCCCTAATCCCTAATCCCTAATCCCTAACCCCTATTTCACGCTTCGATAATAAAATCAGAACCAGAAAGAGTTAGGGAAGATGAGTTAGCTAGAGTAGTTAGAATCGATTCTCCGCCGAGAGTTGCGCCATTAGGATTGTAGAACAAGTTACCAGTTTCTTTACTGTAGACGATTATGCCTTTACTTGCTTTAGCAGCATCGTCTGTAGCAACTGACTCAAATTCAGTAGTAATACTAAATCCGTTACCCACACTACTCTGTAAACCATAAGTAGTTTTACCGAGAATAATTTTATCGGATTCAGAGCTTTTAAAATCAAGCAGGCGATCGGAACCTAGATCGGCACCAGAAAAAGCTTTCTGAGTATTATAATTAAAGCGATCGGCACCAGTACCACCAATTAACGTATCATTTGCTTCTTGACCAGATAGAGTATCGTTACCACTACCGCCATTAAGCAGATCGTCGCCAGCTTTACCAGAAAGAAAATTGTCAGCACTATTACCGTTGATGGAATTATTTAAAGCGTTGCCAGTTCCATTAAGATTACCTGTACCAAGCAAGGTTAAGTTTTCTAGATTGTTCCCCAAACTATAATCAATGCCAGATAGAACTGTATCTAGATTAGGATCGGTGGTAGTTGCAGCAGCAGTTTCAGTAACTTTATCGCCAGCATTGTCAACTATATAAGTATCGCTACCCTCTTGACCAACTAGAGTATCGCTACCCATTCCACCACTAAGAGTATCATTACCACTAGCACCGCTAATGCTGTCATTACCTGCTTGAGCGTTGATTAGATCGTTACCCTCTTTGCCATCGATAATATTGTTTCCAGAATTACCAATAATGCGATTATCTAATTTGTTGCCAGTGCCTGTAAGGTTAGCATAACCAGTTAAATTGAGATTCTCTACATTATCACCTAATGTGTAGTCGATCGCTGACATTACCGTATCTAGTTCGATCGTTGTTGAGGATGCCGGAGGATTTTCAGTCACCGAGTCTCCAATGTTATCGACAATGTAGGTATCATTGCCAGTTCCTCCCATCATATTATCTTTACCCATGCCACCATCAAGGATGTTGGCACCACTAGCACCAGTAATTTTATTGTCGAGTTGGTTGCCAGTACCGTTACCAGTCGATCCAGTCAAGGTTAAATTTTCAAGATTAGCGCTGAGAGTATAGCTTAGAGCGGAAGAGTAAACTGTTTCCTCTCCTGCATTTAGTTCTTCAACAATCTCATCTTCTGAAGTGTCTACCGAATATATATCATTCCCCATACCGCCAATGAGAGAATCTGCACCTGATTCACCGTTGAGAGAATCATTGCCAACTCCACTAATTAGGGTATCATTGCCGCCACCTGCTTTTAGTAAATCGTCGCCATCACTAGCATCAAGGATATTAATTCCATTATTACCAATAATGATATTGTTGGCAGAATTACCATTACCATTGATTTCACTTGTCCCTAGCAAGGTTAAGTTTTCACAGTTTGCTTTCAGATTATAGGTAATCCAGGTACCGACAGTATCAATTCCTTCATCACTATTTTCTTGAACATTATCTTGGAAATAGTCAACTACATAGTAATCGTCACCTAATCCACCAGCTAAGGTGTCTTTGCCAAAGCTACCATCAAGACTATCGTTACTATCACCACCTGTAAGTTGATTATTACCAACATTGCCAATCAGCTTGTTTTTAAGAGAATTTCCACCACCGTTAATGTTATTCGTTCCAAGCAGTTCGAGTTCTTCAACATTATCGGGAAGATTGTAGGAAACTGAAGAATGGACAATGTCGATTTCAGTACTGAGAGTCGAAGTTTCTATTACCGTATCTGAACCGTCTACAAGATAACGATCGTTACCAGTTCCTCCATTGAGATTATCGTTTCCAGATCCACCATCGAGAGTGTCGCTTTCATTGCCACCACTGAGAGAGTTATTGGCATCGTTACCGACTAAGATATTTTTGGCGTTATTACCAGTCCCTTTAACTGCATTTCCAGTTAAAATCAGATTTTCGGTATTGTCTTTGAGGATGTAATCGACTTTCGATTCTACCGTATCAGTTCCAGCGTTAAGATTTTCTGTGACTGTATCACCAATACTTTCGACAACAAAGACATCATTACCAGTACCGCCACTCATGGTATCAGAACCAGCACCGCCATCAAGTCTATTGTTACCAGCATTACCAGTAATGTTGTTAGGTAAATCATTACCGATCGCCTCGATAGGATCTTTACCCCTCAAAGTAATATTTTCGAGGTTAGCATCTTTGAGTTCGTAACTGAAGCTAGTTTGAACTGAGTCAGTACCGCTATTAGCACTTTCCGTAATCTTATCATCAAGGCGATCGATTATGTAGCTATCATTTCCAGTACCGCCATTTAAAGTATCAATACCGCCTTTACCATCTAAAACATCATTACCAACACCGCTACTGATGGCATTATTTCCATCATTGCCAATGAGAATGTTATCTTTGTCATTACCAGTAATGTTCAGGTTGGTTACACCTGTTAAAATGACGTTTTCTAAGTTAGCTTGATTGGCTAGGCTATAAGTAGCATTTGTTTCAACAGTATCAGTTCCAGCATCAGCCAGTTCCTTGACGACATCAACTCCAGCAAGGATATAGTAGTCATCTCCCAATCCGCCGCTTACAGTATCGCTGCCGATTCCACCTTCAATAGTATCGTTACCGTCAAGACCATCAAGGGTATTATTACTCTTATTTCCAGTCAGGTAATTGTTTAATTTATTGCCAGTTCCTTTAATCCCAGTTCCAGTTAGAGTTAAGTTTTCAAAGTTATCTAGCAACGCATAGTCAAAATTTGCCTGAACTGAATCAGTACCTGCATTGAGAGCTTCCTCAATAGTGTCAGTTTTGTCAATAACGTAGGTATCGTGGTCTGCTCCACCTTTGAGTGTATCACTGCCAGCTTCACCACTCATACTATCATGACCGCTTCCGCCTAAGATGCTGTCATTACCAATGCCACCCAAGATAGTATCGTTACCAGAACCACCATCAAGAATATTATTGCCACTGTTACCTGTCAATGTATTGTTGAGGGTATTACCAGTAGCGTTAAGATTATCTGTCCCACTGAGAACAATATTTTCAACTTTATTTAGAGTAACGTTTGAATTACCAAATGAAGTATCAGTAATAGTACCAATGCCAGTTGTTGCTAATATATCTTTACTGCTAGGATTAAGAGTAGTACCTTTAGGAATATAAATATTAACTAAGAAGGTTTCATCTAGTTCATTAATATTGTCATCTAGAATAGGAACTACAATAGTTTGAACTGTATCATTGGCATTAAAAGTAATATCTTTTGTAGTAACTGAAGTATAGTCTTGACCGCTAGTAGCCGTATCATTACTAGTGCTGTATTTGAGTATAGTTGTTGCATCTACAGGTTCAGATAAAGAGACGGTAAAAACGAGTTGACTGCTAGAATCACCTTCAATAATAATCGGGTTATCGATCGAAATTGTAATCATAAAAACTCCTGATTGCTTGATTTTAATTCAACAAATAGTTGATATTTTTTGAGCTTTTATAATAGTTTTAACTTTTGCGATCGCTCGAAAACAAGTTGACGAGAATAAAAATTTGAATAAATTAATTATTATTTAGTGAATTATTTTAACAAGATGATATGCGTATAATTACAGAGATTGGTTGTTTTTTTATGGCATTGCTAAGTATTTTGAGACGATTCATATTATATTAATTGAAAAATATTGTAGTGCAAAATGATCCAAGCCAATAGAGAAAAGTAATAACTATCAAATAAATCCAGATCCAGAAATGTCTATTACTAATAGTTGGGAACATCATTTTATCGAGACTAACAGAATTAAATTACACTATGTCAGTCAGGGACAGGGAAAATTAATGCTGATGCTCCACGGTTTTCCTGAATTTTGGTACTCCTGGCGATATCAAATACCAGAATTTGCTGGCGATTATCTGGTAGTGGCGATCGATCTGCGGGGTTACAATGACAGCGACAAACCCCAGGAATTGGAAGCTTACAAGATATCGGAGTTAGTTGCAGATGTTCAAGATGTTATTAGCGGTTTGGGTTATGAAGATTGTATTTTGGTTGGTCATGATTGGGGAGGAGTAATCGCCTGGTACTTTACCTACGCTTATCCCGAAATGGTAGAGAAGCTAATTGTTCTCAATATTCCCCATCCCGTGTTGTTTGTCGAAGGGTTAAAAACTCCTCAGCAGTTACTCAAAAGTTGGTATGTGTTTGCTTTTCAACTCCCCTGGCTACCAGAATTTGTTTTCCAGTTAAATGATTATCAAGCACTCGCACTCTGTTTTACTACTATGGCGATCGATCGAACTGCTTTTAGCGAATCAGATTTGAATGCTTATAAAAATGCCGCAGCAAAAAGAGGCGCACTTACAGCCATGATTAACTATTATCGCTGTGCATTTCAATCTTTGTTAGAGGGTGCTTCTCAACCATGGAATGTCTTAGATGTTCCGACTCTAACTATCTGGGGTGAAAATGATGTGGCATTAGGAAAAGAATTAACTTATGGTACTCAAAAGTATGTAAGAGACTGGCAGGTGAAATACATACCTAATTGCAGTCATTGGGTACAACAAGAACAACCAGAATTAGTTAATTGCTATATACGAGAATTTATCAGTGTCAAAAACTAAATCGATCGCGATCGCTATTTAATCAAAAATACTGAGAGATATTGGGAAAATTCCCTAGGGAAATTATGAGAGTATAGAAAAAAAGAGCTAAGTAAGCTAAGAAAATTTTTATGCAGACTTTAACAGATGCAGAAAAGCAGTGGCAGGATGAAGCATTTGCAAGCTTTCTCAACATGGCGAAAGCCCGTGATGGAGATTTTGAGGCGATCGCTCGACTTTCAAGTACTCTCAATGATACGGAGAGTCTAAAAATCATGGTAGAGTTTCTTTCTCGTCACGAACAAGGAAAACAAGCATTTCTCGAACGTCCGCGCTTAGGAAATGTCGATCTAGAACAACTCCATACCTTACCTCAAAATACACTGGGCTATGTTTATGCCGATCATATGATTATTCGTGGTTTAACACCGTTACAAGCAAGCCAGGATGATAGCGATTACCAGTTTCTTTCTGCTCATATAACTGAAACCCACGATATTTGGCATGTTGTTACAGGTTGCGACACTAATATAATAGGCGAAATTCAACTAGAAGCATTTTATGTAGCACAGCTTTACGCCTCTCGTTTCTGGTTAGCTTTACTGGCAAAAAACTTGCTTAAAGCTGTAGTCTATGACATCGAAGTAGCTAGTAAGTATATGGATGCCATTCAATACGGATGGACAATGGCACAACGAGCAAAACCTCTCTTTGGCATTCAATGGAATAGTCTCTGGGAAAATCCTTTAGAAGATATTCGTACTTCTTTAAATATTATCCTTTAGCTCGATCGCGCTCTAACTTTATTTCTTCTTCTTCTTCAAGATATCCCGTGCCACCACAAAAAGAACAAGTTTCAGAACGTTGTATCTCACCCGAACAATCTCTAATTTCTATATATTCTTTTCCTTCGCAGTGGTGACAATTTGGTTGTTTTGTCATAGTTGTTTTAAAATCATGAACGATCGCTTACTTTTTCCAAGGTAATTTTGTTCCCATCTCTGTCCAAGCTGAAAATACTAGATAGAGAATCAGGAAAGCTACGCCAGCTAGAAAGGGAATTAAATCATTATCCATTGAATGAATTTTGGTCAATTATGGCAAGAAGGAAATAGCCATTATTCTCTATAATAATTGGTAATTATCGCTTCAGTAATTTTACCTCGCTTATCACCTTGAGAATTAATCGCACGATTGGCATAAACAAACTCAATTTTGTAATTAGAATATAGATCGAGAATCAATGGTGCTGACGAATTAGAAACAATAAATCGAACACCTTGAGCGTTCAGGCGATCGCAAAGATCGCGTAAGCTTAACTGCATCTTTTGATCGAATCCATCCTGACTATATCCCGTAAAATTTGATGTAGCGTTTAGAGGTGCATAAGGAGGATCGAAATAGACAAAATCAGAACTGGTAATTTTTTCTTCGACTTCAAGAAATGAACCAGTAATAATCTGTACTTTTTGTAGTGCTTTGCTACATGCTCTCAAATTAGCTTCGTCAACAATTTTGGGATTTTTATACCTTCCCATAGGAGTATTAAATTCACCTTTGGAATTGACACGATATAATCCGTTAAAACAGGTTTTGTTGAGATAAATTAGTCGGCTTGCTCGTCGAACATCAGACCAAGATTTATATTCGTTAGTTCGATCGATATTTCTGATGTGATAGTAATATTCTTTTTCATAAATATGTTGCTTGAGATCGGCAATTAGTTCTTCAATTTTATCTTTAATTACTCTGTAAGTATTAGTCAATTCTTCGTTAATATCGATGAGAATAGAATCTTCTGGTACAAGATGAAAAAATAATGCTCCGCCACCAAGAAAAGGTTCAAAATATCGAGAGAAATGATCGGGAATTCGTGCTGTTATTTCTGGTAGTAACTGAGTTTTTCCACCGACCCATTTCAGAAAAGGTTTAGCCTTGGTATTGATGTCTATTTCTTGAATATTCAATTGATGCTCCCGATGTAACCCTGTCGTTAGACATCGCGCTCCTTTTTTGGTCTAGCAAAAATTATAAATAATTTTTTCCGACAGGGCGATCGAACCACCAACACTCTCTTTTCTTGTCAAGTATTTTTTACAATCGGTTACAATTTGCAGCTACTGTCTAATATGGACGTGCTAACGAAAAATCAAGCTTGTAGAGACGTTTTTTGTAAATGGGCGCACAAATCCGACAAATGCATACAATCAGACTACTAAAACCCTAATAACTTCGTCAATACCCGAAAAATCTTGGTAACGATTTTTGGGCGTTTCAGGGCATAAATTTTATGTTAATTTATGTTGAGAAACAAAATTTGATTGAAATTTTAAAATTCAATGTAACTAACAAATAAGCTTTTCTAATTATTGTCTTGCCAGCACCCTGGTCTCTTTAACAAGATTAGGACATTTTTCGGAAGAATAGGCAAGACAGCTAAAGACAGCGATCGCTATATTAATAAAAAAAAGAGCGAACAATTATGAATAAATTTAGCCCTAGTTTTATTCCTCAAAAATGGGGGATTGTTGGCTTTTCTACTCTAGCGATCGCGACAATCTTGGCATTAATTCTTCTTTTTAATGGTGTTGATGAAGAAAGTATGCGGATTGCTATTAGAGCAACTGCTCGTACTTCCTGTATTTTATTTGTCAGTGCTTTTCTTGCTTCTTCTTTGCGTAAAATTTGGTCGAATCAACTATCAATTTGGTTGCAAAAAAATCGTCGTTATTTAGGTGTTTCTTTTGCTGTTTCTCATGGCTTCCATGGGCTAGCAATTATCGGTTTAGCGATCGTCACTCCCCATACTGCGGTTCATACCGACCATGGTGGCAATTTAGGCTATCTATTTATTATTGCCATGACTGCTACTTCCTTCGATCGCACGGCTAGATTATTAAGTCCTAATGCTTGGAAAATTCTACATACTGTGGGATTGTATTATCTTTGGTTAGCACTTACCTATGCTTTTAGTCTGAGATTGATTGATAATCGATCGATGTTTATTTATTTACCGTTTGTGATGTTATTGGTTTTAGCCATGATAATTCGCATAATTGCATCGAGAGTTTCTAGAAACAAATTAAATACTAATTAAATACTCATTTGCAGATTTGAAGTGTCTATCCAGCTATAGGCAATCTCGATTAGCTTAGTTCCTCCTCATTAAATCTAACAATTGTATTGACAAGCTATAAGCAGTACATTAGATCGAAGTTTTCTTCATATTATCTTTATAAAAACTAGGCAATTTTAAAGATTACAAGAACAGTTTATCGTTTGATTGACAGATAATTATCAGTAAATTAATCTGGCAAGTATCGATATGGATATGGAGTCAAATGAAATGTATATTAATGTGCTGAAGCGAGTTTCATTTAATTTGATTTTAGACAAAAATTTGAATCTTATAATTAGAAGCATATTCAAGTTTTTTCATCCCATAGTGCCTAAAAAAATCATTCACAAAGTTCCAATCGTCGGCATAGTTTCTCGTCAATTAAATAATGGCAAAATCATGTTAATGAAATGTAACGATCGCAGTTCAGTTTCTAACACTTTTTATTTTCAAGGAATATATGGATTTGAAAAGGAAACAATCGTTCTTTTTCAAAAATTAGTTGAATCTTGTCAAGTAGTTTTTGATATTGGAGCGCATACTGGATTTTTTGCTTTATTTTCTGCTTTAGAAAACGAGAATCGTCAAGTATACGCTTTTGAACCAACACCAAAAACTTTTAAAAAATTAAAAGAAAACGTTCTCCTCAATAAAACTTCTAATTTAAAGCCTATTTGGGGTGCTGTTAGCGATGGCGATGGAGAAGTTTCTTTATATGTTCCCAGAGGCTTATACGAAAAAGAAGAAGACGTGCCTACAAGTGCCTCTACATTAAAAGACTTTAAAGAAGATACAGAAGAAATTATAGTTCCCTCCATAACAATAGATTCATTTGTGAAAGCAAATAATATTGCCAAGGTAGACTTAATGAAAATTGATACCGAGGGAACTGAGCATCGAGTTTTAGAAGGAGCAAAAGAAGTTATTTCTAGAGATAATCCCCTGATTATTTGTGAAGTTTTGCCTGGAATGACAGAAGCATTATTACAAGCTTTTTTTCAAAATAGCAATTATGAATTTTTTTGGATTACAGATGAGGGGTTAGTTTTGAAGGAAAAACTAGAAGGCGATCCCAATTTTGAATTTTTAAACTATCTATTAATTCCCCAAACTAAAAGATTAACGCTGCAAAAAGATTGGGGCATTAAAATTATTAATTGAGGGTAAAAAGCACGAACACGGTCAAACATAGGACAATAACTAATTAGAGCTTCTTGCACTAGGTATTGTCTAATGTTAAATAAACTCGCCTTACCTATTATCTTATTTAGCATTGTTGTCGCTTGCATTTTTTCTTGGCAATGGTTTGGCGAACCAAACCGTACTTATACCCTAACTTTGGCGACAGGAGCAAAAGATGGTGAATACTATGCTTTTGGACAGGCGCTTGCTAAAGTTGTTGCGTCTGGGCAATCAAAGATTCACCTCAATATTATTGAAACTGAGGGTTCTTTGCAAAATAAGCAATTACTTGCAGAAAATAAGTCACAATTAGCTTTACTTCAAAGCGATATTGTCTTAAATCCTTCAACTGTGGCGATCGCGGTTTTATTTCCTGAAATGTTTCATTTAATTGCTACTGAGGGATCTAAAATTAATAAAGTCAGCGACTTAAAAGGAAAACGAGTTGCTATTCCTCCACCAGGAAGTGGTTCTTATCGTCTGTTTTGGCTGTTAAGCTCTCATTACGGTTTGAGCCAAACTGATTTTACCCCTATTACTCTAGCTCCCAAACAAGCCGATCGAGCTTTGCGCCAGGGGAAAATAGATGCTTTATTTCGCGTTATTGCTTTGGGGAATCCTCAAATCAGTCAACTTTTACAAAATAGCCAAATCAAATTAGTTCCCATCGAACAAGGTGCAGCGCTACAGTTGTTTCAGCCAAATCTGGAAGTCAGTCAAATTCCTAAAGGAACTTATAATGGCAAAATCCCCATTCCCGCAAAAGATTTACCAGTTGTAGCAGTACGATCGCTATTAGTTACTCGCTCAGATCTTCCTGAAGATATTATCTATGAAATTACCCGCATTTTGTTTGAGACTCGTAATCAATTGGTTAGCTACGATCCTCAAGCTGCGGCGATCGCTCAACCAGAATCGATTAAACCTTTAGGTTTACCTTTTCACAAAGGAGCAAAAACTTATTACAACCAAGATAGTCCTGGTTTTCTGGTAGAGTATGCCGATCTTTTGGGATTGTTATTATCGATCGGTGTACTGTGTATTTCTGGAATTTGGCAGTTGCGATTGTGGTGGAAGAGTAAACAGAAAAACCGCGCCGATTTTTATAATTTAGAAATTCTCAAATTAATCGAACAGATACATACAACCGAAGATTTTGACAAACTGGCATCAATACGCAACCACTTATTTGCAATTTTTGAGAAAGTAGTTGTCGATCTCGATCGCGATCGTATTACTAGCGCCTCATTTCAATCCTTTTCTTTTACTTGGGAGGTTGCTATGAAAACTATTCGTCATCGAGAAATACTTTTATTGAATCTGAACCCTAATGAATCTACTTCTGGAAACTCTTCTGGCGGGATTTAAAAGATAAAAAACTAAGCAGAGCTAATCAAGCCAAAATATTGAGAGTGGTTATCTCTGCTTGAGCTAAATCAAAAACATCACAAACTACAAACTAAAGAGGATTATAGAAACGATCGTGCATAAAAGCAAGATGTTTCTAAGAGTTTAGAGTTGTCCGATTAACAAAATGTGACTTTTGTTTCGGTATACTTAATTGTAACTTTAAATACTTTGATTTAATATTCTCTTTCTACACTACCAGCAAATACTGGTTCGACTCGAATAGCAACAACGCTAGCAGGACGTACAACCATATATTCTCCTTGAACATTTTTGATTGGCACGTTAATGAAGTCTCTAGATTCAGCTTTAGGTATTATTTCGCTGGTATACCATTTTTGGAAATCCTGAACCGTAGGAAAACGAACCTCTTCTCGATGACCGCTAGAGAGCAATAAATGAATTGCATACTCGTCTGGTTGTCTGGGCATATTCTAATCCTCGATCGCGATCGCTTGACACTGCTTCTCTAGAATTCCCTCAATCGCCTATAAAAACTACAATAATCTAGAAATTTTACAATGCTTCAAAAATAGTTATTAGTTATTTAAAAATTAGTGAACGTATAACTACAGTAAGATTGACAAAACTTCGCCAAAAAATACCATGAACAATTTAACTATTCTTTGGTCGATCGTGGGAATAATTCTCTGTGCTATAGAATTTACATTTCCTACTACATTTGATGCTCTAATGATGGGAATTGGAGCGTTCCTAGTTGCCTTATTATCTCTAGTAATTCCCCAGTTTATCATCCAAGCATTATTATGGCTTTTTATCACTACCATGCTGATTTTTCTGTCGCGACGTTTCCTTAAAGCTAAACCCAAAATAGCTAACCGTGGCGATGATCGCGAAGGAGAAACTATCACCGAAATTCCTGCTGATGGTTCGGGTAGAGTAATTTATGAAGGAGTTTCTTGGCGAGCTAAATGTGTTAATAAACATCAAGCAATCCCACCTAATCAGAAAATTTATATTATCAATAAAGAAGGTAATACTTTAATAGTTTCACTTTCTCCAGACCACGAACAAGAATAACTTAAGAGAATTAAGTATGGGACAGTTTTTAACTTTAATATTTCTGGTTTTATTTGGGTCTGGAGTTGCTAGTTCTGTTAAAATTGTTAAAGAAAAAGAGGAACATTTAGTTGAAAGCTTAGGTAGTTATAAAAGGAAATTAGAACCTGGTTTAAATTTCATCGTTCCTTTTATCGACCAAATTGTCTATCGAGACACAATTAAAGAAAAAGTCTTAGATATTCCTCCTCAAACTTGCATTACTCGCGATAACGTCTCTATTACTGTCGATGCAGTTCTTTATTGGCGTATTGTCGATATGTACAAAGCTTATTACAAGGTAGAAAATTTGCGAGATGCTTTGGTGAATTTAGTGCTGACCCAAATCCGCGCAGAAATGGGTAAACTCGAACTAGATGAAACCTTTACTGCACGCACTGAAATTAATGAAACTTTGTTAAGAGACTTAGACTTAGCTACCGATCCTTGGGGTATAAAAGTTACTAGGGTAGAATTGCGGGATATTGTGCCTTCAAAAGCCGTGCAAGAGTCAATGGAATTGCAAATGGCAGCAGAACGGAAAAAAAGAGCAGCAATTTTAACCTCAGAAGGAGAGAGAGACGCGGCAGTTAATTCAGCTAGAGGCAAGGCAGACGCAAAAATATTAGAAGCCGAAGCGCTGAAAAAAGCAGCAATCTTACAAGCCGAAGCAGAAAAAGAATCAATTATTCTCAAGGCAGAAGCCCAAAGACAAGAAGAAATCCTTAAAGCTCATGGAACTGCTCAAGCGTTGGAAATTGTTACGCAAAAGCTCAAAACCGATCCTCATGCTAACGAAGCACTGAAATTTTTACTCACTCAAAATTATTTAGTCATGGGGAAGACAATTGGTAATAGTCCTAGTACTAAAGTTATGTTTTTAGATCCAAAGAGTATAGTTTCTACTTTGGAAGGGATGCGCTCGATTATTGCAGACGATCGCCAACAATAGACTTTTTTAAGGGAACGGGGTAAGCAGGGAGCAGAAAGCGGGGGAAGCGAAGGAATAATTAATAAGTAATAAGTTTATTGCCTAGAGTCTAAAGCTGAAAACATTATGACTTCAGACTTCTACCGACCTACTTCTGCTTTTTTTATCTAATTAATCGTTTGGGTTTAAGAAAAATCTGAACGATTAATCCCAAAATAAAACCCCAAATTAAACCGAAAAGATGACTAAAAAAGCTCACTTGTGGTAAAAGAAAGTCAAAGATAAATTGGATAATAATCATCAAAAAAATGGAAATTAGTCTATAAATAGATTTTTTGCTTTTTTCCTTTAGCCACAACCTGAAAAAAATAGCTAAAATTGTGCCTACTAAACCCATAATTGAAGCTGAAGCACCAATCAAAATCAAGTTCCCTTGAGCGAAGAGAATAAAAAGAGAAAATGACAACATGGAGCTAATACCACTGCATAAATAAATGAAAATATAAACTAATTTGCCAAAATTTAATTCCACTAACGAACCAACAAAATAAAGGGCAATCATATTACTTGACAAATGAAGCCAATCGTAGTGTAAAAAATTGGCACTCACCAATCGCCACCATTCTCCAGTAAAAACTTGTTGGGGAATCAATGCACCTAAACGCTCTAAATTTTCTATATTTTGGCTACCACCTAAGCTATTCTCTACAGCAAAGAAAGCAATATTAATAATAATAATTAAGTGAGTAACACGAGCTTTTCTGGTTTTAAATTTCACCATTGAGATAGAATTTAGCTTAGACTAAAAATTCTATCAAAATCTCTCTATCTCTAGGTTTTTCTCCCTCCGCCCCTCTGCCTTCTCCATAGAACTGAAAAAATTAACAAAGAATTATTAACCCGATCTGGCAGGATAATGAGACAATAAATGCCTATGTAACCTGCATATGTGCCGATGAGTTTGAATTTTAGCCGCGCCAAGCGTTTAAGTGCCTTGCCTCCTTACGTATTTGCTCGTTTAGACGAACTAAAAGCTCGTGCCAGAGAACAAGGAATTGACTTGATTGACTTAGGGATGGGCAATCCTGATGGTTTAGCACCCCAACCAGTAATTGATGCTGCGATCGCTGCGTTATCTATTCCTAAAAATCATGGCTATCCACCCTTTGAAGGCACTGCTAATTTTCGTCGGGCGATCGCCGCTTGGTATAAACGAGCTTATCATGTTGAACTCGATCCAGAGAGCGAGGCACTACCTTTACTAGGTTCTAAGGAAGGATTATCTCATCTTGCCCTTGCCTATATCGATCCTGGAGATGTAATTCTTGTTCCTAGTCCTTCCTATCCTCCTCATTTTCGAGGACCATTGATTGCAGGAGGTGAAATTTATCCTCTTATTCTTAAAGCAGAAAATGATTGGTTGATCGATATTGCTGCGATTCCCGAACAAGTAGCTCGCCAAGCTAAGATTCTCTATTTCAACTATCCCAGTAATCCTACAACTGCCACTGCGCCAAGAGAGTTTTTTGAGGAGATTGTTGCTTTTGCTCGCCACTATGAAATCATGTTGGTTCACGATCTTTGCTATGCCGAACTTGCTTTTGACGGCTATCAACCCACGAGCTTATTGGAAATTCCAGGTGCTAAAGAAATTGGGGTGGAATTCCACACTCTTTCTAAAACATATAATATGGCAGGCTGGCGAGTTGGTTTCGTAGTTGGGAATACAGATATCATTCAAGGTTTACGAACTCTCAAAACTAACTTGGATTATGGTATTTTTGCAGCGATTCAAACTGCTGCGGAAACAGCCTTGCAATTGCCAGATTCCTACATTAAGGAAGTGCAGGAACGCTATCGCCAACGGAGAGATTTTTTGGTTGCAGGTTTAAACGAATTGGGGTGGAAGATTAAACCTAGCAAGGCGACAATGTATCTTTGGATTCCCACACCACGAGGAGTAAGTTCTGCTGATTTTGCCATGAATGTCCTGCAAAATACAGGAGTGGTAGTGACACCTGGAAATGCTTTTGGTGAAGGAGGAGAAGGATATGTGCGAATTAGTTTAATTGCCGATTGCGATCGCCTGGGTGAAGCTTTACGTCGTTTGCAACAAGCAAATGTTTGTTTCAACTCCTCTGAAGAAGAAGGCAGAAGGCAGAAGGCAGAAGGCAGAAGGTAAGTAGGAAGTAGGAAGTAGGAAGTAGCAAGTAAAAAAACTCATTACTCATTACTCATTACTTCTCTACACCCTACACCCCTAATCACTAGCCCCTAATCCCTAATCCCTTGAAAATACTTCACCTTCCTGGCAACTGTTTGACTAAATGGTTTAATTCTGGCAAAATTAGTTTCTCAAGCGCCAGTTTAACCGCGTTACTCGAACCAGGTAAAGAAAAAATCAGTTTTTGCTGATAGATACCTGCAACTGCTCTGGAAGCGATCGCTCTGGAACCAATTTCTTGATAGCTCAAATAGCGAAAAATTTCGCCAAAACCTGGTAAAGTTTTCTCCAATAAATGAGAAATAGCATCAAAAGTAGTATCTCTGGGTGCAATTCCTGTCCCGCCATTAAAAATTAACACATCTAAATCGCGGCGATCGCCAAGCTGTTCTAATAATGATTTAATTTGTGTCGGCTCATCTTTAATAATGACATAAGCAGCTATTTGATGAGCGGCTGAAATAAGTAATTGCTGAATAATTTGTCCACTGCGATCGGTTTCTTCTGTACGAGTATCACTCACAGTAATCACTGCACAATTAATCGCTAAATTTTCCCTATCTGGATGGGGAATAAATCGATCTTCCATTATCTGAAGTGGATTGGTGGCAAGTATTGAAATATGGTGAATAATATCATCTCCAGTTTATCTGTGTTCATCTGCGTTTATCTGCGGACTAACACTTGCTTCAAATAGATCCCAGTATAAGAATTATCATTCTTCCCTATCTCTTCAGGCGTTCCTGTAGCAATAATTTGCCCACCGCGATCGCCACCTTCTGGCCCTAGATCGATTACCCAATCAGAACAACGAATCACATCTAAATTATGTTCGATTACTAAGATCGAATTACCCTTATCTACCAATCTTTGCAAGACATTTAAAAGATGATGCACGTCGTAGAAAGATAAACCTGTAGTTGGTTCATCAATGAGATAGAGAGTCTTTCCTGTAGCACGGCGAGATAATTCTGAAGCTAATTTGACTCTTTGTGCTTCTCCACCAGATAAAGTAGTCGCAGGTTGCCCCAGTTTAATATATCCTAATCCTACATCAATTAAAGTTTGTAAGCGACTGGCTGCCCGAGGAATATTTTCAAAAATTGCCAATGCTTCCTCGACAGTCATATCTAAAACATCGGCGATCGAATGATTTTTATATTTAACCTGTAAAGTTTCTCGGTTATATCTAGCACCCTTACATACTTCACATTGCACGTAAACGTCAGGTAGAAAGTTCATTTCAATCACGTTTACTCCCTGTCCACCACACGCTTCGCAACGTCCACCTTTAACGTTAAAGGAAAATCTCCCTGCTTTGTATCCCCTTGCTTTTGCTTCGATCGACTCGGTAAAAATATCGCGAATGGGGTCGAAAAGTCCTGTATAGGTAGCAGGATTGGAACGGGGGGTTCTACCAATAGGAGACTGATCGATGACGATTACTTTATCGATCGCTTTTAATCCTTCGAGTTTTTCTATTCCTTCAGGAAAAGGAGTTTTCTTAGTTAGATGATGTTGCAGGGCGGGATGCAAAAGATCTTCAACTAAAGTTGATTTCCCCGATCCAGACACACCTGTAATTGACACTAATTTCCCTAAAGGTATCTCTACATCAATATTCCTGAGATTATTGCGATGACAATTTTTGAGCAGTAAAGATTTGCCATTACCTTGTCTGCGTTCCTGTGGAGTTTCAATAACTATCCTTCCCGATAGATATGCACCCGTCAAAGAAGTTGGCGATCGCAATAGTTGGTTGAGATCTCCTTGCATGACAATTTCACCGCCATGAATGCCAGCTTTAGGACCAATATCAACCAAATGATCGGCGCTGCGAATGGTTTCTTCATCGTGTTCGACGACGATTAAAGTATTACCTAAGTCTCGTAATTTTTTGAGAGTATTTAATAATCTGCCATTATCTCTTTGGTGCAAACCGATGCTAGGTTCATCTAAAACGTAGAGTACACCCGTCAATCCCGCACCGATTTGAGTAGCTAGACGAATTCGTTGCGCTTCCCCACCAGATAAAGTCATGGCAGCGCGATCGAGGGTTAAATAATCTAAACCCACATCCAGTAAAAATTGCAACCTTGCTTTAATTTCCCTAAGTGCTAGTTCGCCAATTAATTTTTGACGAGGGGAAAGTTGCAGGCGATCGATCCTCTCTAAGCTATCTCTAATCGGAACGCTAGTTAGATCGGTGATGCGATATTGTCCCAGACGAACGGCGAGGGTTTCTGGTTTGAGGCGCTTTCCCCCACATACTTCACAGGTACGATAAACAATGTACTGTTCTAACTTTTGTTTGATGATTTCCGAACCAGTCTCTTGATAGTTTTTCTCTAGCATCGGAATCACGCCATGATAAGGTCTTTGGTATTGGTGGCGCGAATCGTCTTCAAATAAAATTGGTTCTTTGCTGCCATAGAGCAGGATCTTTTTTTGTTCCTCACTTAGTTTGCTCCAGCGCGTACTCAGTTCAAAACCAAAAGCTTGTCCCACACTGTAGACAAGGGATAGATAGTAAGGATTATCTTTTTCTGACCAAGGAGCGATCGCGCTGTGAACTGCGGCTTCAGGATCTGGTACAATTAAATCGGCTGAAAATGTTTGCAAGCTGCCCAAACCGTGACAATGGGGACAAGCACCATAGGGAGAATTAAAGGAAAATAAGCGGGGTGATAATTCTTCCATGACTGCGCCATGTTCGGGGCAGGCAAAGTTTTCGGAAAAGAGGATTTCTTTAGGTAGATTTTGAGCAGAATCATCTGCTTCTGTAGCATCGTTTAAGATTTCAATGACAGCAACACCTTCAGCAAGGCGCAAACAAGTACTGAGGGAATCAGCTAAACGTTCTTGAATGCCATCTTTTTTAATCAGGCGATCGACTACTACTTCAACGTTGTGTTTGTAATTTTTATCTAATTCGATCACGTCGGATAATTCTCTTACTTCTCCATTTACCCTAACCCTGACATAACCTTGAGAAGCTAAGCTAGATAAAAGATGTTTGTGAGTCCCTTTTTTACCGCGAATTACAGGGGCAAGCATTTGAAATTTAGTACGATCGGGCAATTCCATGACGCGATCGCACATTTCATCGATGGTTTGAGGGGCAATATTGCGATCGCAAATCGGACAATGGGGTTCTCCCGAACGTCCAAATAATAATCTTAAATAGTCGTAGATTTCAGTAACAGTACCAACTGTAGAACGAGGGTTATGAGAAGTAGATTTTTGATCGATGGAAATAGCTGGACTTAAACCTTCGATCGCATCGACATCGGGTTTATTTAATTGTCCCAAAAATTGACGGGCATAAGCGCTCAGAGATTCAACATAACGGCGCTGTCCTTCTGCAAAAATTGTATCGAAAGCGAGGGACGATTTACCAGAACCAGATACGCCAGTGAAGACGATCAGGCGATCGCGCGGTATTTCTAAGTCAATATTTTTTAAATTATGTTGTCTCGCACCGCGTATGCGAATTGTATTTTGACTGTTAGATTTCACACCATTGGCATGATGACCGTTTTTACTATGAGAAGTTTGACCTTGCGCGATTTTTGCAGATTGAGACATGGAGACAACGTACAACGGTTCTTAATGATTGTAGCGTTGTCTGCGTGTTTAGGTGTTAGTCAAGCGAGCGAATTATGAACGACATTACTACATCGTGAACGATTGAGAGCCATTTACAAAGAATTCAGACAAAGATAACGTCCCTTCCAATGTTTAGATCAGCTAGGGGTACATCTGCTATAAAACCAATTACGTCGCTAGGACGGCTATTTTCGGTAATTTTGATATCCGTCGCCGTCGCAGCACCAAATCCAACGTCTAAAACAAAAGTGTAGTTAGCTGCCCCACCAGCCAATTGGATTTTATCTATTCCAGGTTGAAATACGTCTAGCTCGTTTCCTATGACAGCATAATTTACTTGACCAACAGAACCGACGGGATCGAAATAAAAAACGCTGCCCATCTCGCCCAAAATGAAAGTGTCAGCATCAGCACCACCTAATAAGGTATCGAGTCCTACTCCAGTTGGATCGTGGGCATTCAATATATCTGCTCCACGTCCACCTACTAGTATATCATTGCCAGCACCACTGACTAAGTTATCGTCGCCTTGCCAGCCTTGAAGCAAGTCGTTGTCACCTCCACCATCGAGTCTGTCTTCTCCCCATCCACCATCTAGAGTATCCCTGCCGCCACCTCCTTGAAGTGTATCGTTACCATCATCTCCGAATATCAAATCGTCCCCATTGCCTCCCGTAATATCATCTGCACCATTGTAACCATGGGATAGAAGAGGATTAGTCGGTGGAGAAGTGTAAACATCGCCTCCATTTGTTCCTTCGTAAATTTCGTAGATTTTTCCGCCGTAGTTTTCAGTAGCCATAATTCCAACCCCATCTGGTTCTCTAAGCCAAGCTTTGTTAACTTGCAGAGAGGGATTATTATTTATTTACATCGTCAAAAATTAAAAAGCGGCTTTTCTTGGATATTTTAGTAGTTTTTTGTGTCGATAAGGTTATGACCACCTCCAAATTTAACCTCTCTCTACTTTCTACTCAATCTTAAGAATAAAATTGAAACATTTTACTTCAAGAAAAGCTTTGTTGAGAGGAAAAACTAAATCTTATTTTGACTAAAATTTGCAATTTTCCTTGGTACCTTCCGCACTCCAAGATACGTATTGTTTAGTATTTTATCCTTACAACTTAATTATAGGTATTGCTTCTCAATCGAAGAGAAATTAAGTTTGCTTATTAATAAAATTTTATAATCGATAATCGAGCTTTAATCTTGTTTTTTGAATTACTTTTTAGTTTTAAATAATACTTTTATGAGCGATCGCGATCGCTCGAAGTTAAGAAATAAATTGATTTTGATGATGCGATCGAGTCAAAGAATAAGTCTGTTAATTTTTTATCGATGGAAACTAGCGGGATTCAATCCTTCGATCGCATCTACATCTGGTTTATTTAATTGTCCCAAAAATTGACGGGCATAAGCACTCAGAGATTCGACATAACGGCGCTGTCCTTCTGCAAAAATTGTATCGAAAGCAAGAGAAGATTTACCAGAACCAGATACGCCAGTGAAAACGATCAGGCGATCGCGCGGTATTTCTAAGTCAATATTTTTTAGATTATGTTGTCTCGCACCGCGTATGCGAATTGTATTTTGAATGTTAGGTTTCACACCATTAACATGATGACCGTTTTGAGGAAGAGAAGTTTGACCTTGTTCGATTTCAGTAGATTGAGACATGGAGACAACATACAACGGTTCTTAATGATTGTAGCGCTGTCTGAGGGTTTGGGTGTTAGTACTGCGAGCGTATGAAGTTTATTTACAATAATTAGCAAAAATCTCGATCGGAGAATTACCAAACCATCCCTAAGTCTAAAACAAAATCTAGTAAAATATCTTCTCCAGAAAGACTAGTCGGTGACTGTAATACTTCTACTTCTCGATCGCTGCGATAAATTTCTACTCGACGATTTTTGCGCTCAATTAACCAACCTAGTTTTACTCCACTAGCTTTATATTCTTCCATTTTGTTTTGAGTTTCTTTTAAGCTATCTGTTGGAGACATCAACTCCAAGACAAAATCAGGAGCAAGGGGTGGAAATTTTTCTTTTTGTTCAGTAGTAAGTGTATCCCATTTTTCTTGTTGAACCCAAGCAACATCGGGAGAGCGATCGCCTCCATCAGGAAGTTTGAAACAAGTAGAAGAATCAAAGACTTTGCCTAATTTTTTTTGGCGATTCCAAATTACAAACTCACCAACAATTTCAGCATTGCGGTTTCCTGTTTCTCCTCCAGTAGGAGACATAATTATAATTTCTCCCGATTGCTTACGTTCAAATTTTAGGTCTGGGTTGTGGCGACAAAGTTGATAAAATTGCTCGTCACTAAGTTGATAAATTGGATTGAAATTAATACTGTAAGTAGTCATAGATTTCGGTGACAGTACCAACTGTAGAACGTGGGTTATGAGAAGTAGATTTTTGATCGATGGAAATAGCTGGACTCAAACCTTCGATCGCATCTACATCTGGTTTATTCCTCTAAAAGCTCTTCTAAAGAATTAGGAAATTCGCCATTAATTACTTTCTTTGTAAATACTTGATAGCAGTCTTTTTTGTCACCTTGCTTACGAGGAAAACCCAACCAAAGAATAATAATTACTTTTCTTTCTTGAAAAGCTCTAAAAAATAAACGATAGCGATTTGGTAATCCCATTTTTTTCAGACGACCATATTTTTGTAATGGTTTCTGGAGAGCAAAATGAGAAGCAAACGGATCTAAAGATATTTTTTCTCTAATTCCTGTATCGATCGCTTTGAGCAGTTTTACGTCTGGATGAATGACAAAATCTGTTGGTTCTAATTTAGCTTTTAATTTTTTAACTTTTTCAACTAAACTTAGCCATTGAGAATAAAACAAAGGATGAAAAAAGATAGTCCAGCCATTACAAATTAAAGGATTCATTCATCAATAGAAACATCAGCAAGTAATTCGTCAATCTCATTACTCATTTCTTCAGTGTAGGGAATGAGAGAATTAGGATTAGCGATCGCATTTTTAAGCAAAGTATCGAGAAAAAGACTCATTATTAAACTTTCTCGATCGTCTTCTTCGCGATCGGCATCCAATTTGACTATAAGAGTATTTTCATCGATGACTTCAATATAACCGCTAGCTACTACCAGATGAGGATAATCACGAGAGAAAGCGCGAGGAAGGCGAAATCCATCTTGGCTACCAATTTTAGCTGGGTTAATTGGATAGTGATTAGAGGTCATACACTAAAATTTATTATAATAATTTATTATAACATTTTAGTAACCAAGTTAAGAAAGATAGATGGTAGGGTGGGCAATGCCCACCTTACTATTAGTGACATCTCCCGACGCTCAAGCTATCGCTTAGAGCGCGGGGCTTCTGCCAGAAAAGCTAAACAGCTTGAGCAAGAGCTTCTTTAAGCAAAGCAGCTTTATCGATAGCTTCCCAGGGTAATTCTAAGTCTGGTCTGCCAAAGTGACCATATGCAGCCACATCTTGATAGAAACGACCGCCTCTTAATGCGGGAAGACCACGCAAATTATAGGCTTGAATAATACCAGCAGGGCGAAGTTCAAAATGCTTTTTAGCTACTTCTAGAAGAGTTTCTTCATCGACTTTGCCAGTACCAAAAGTTTCAATCAGAATACTTACGGGTTTAGCTACCCCGATCGCGTAACTAACTTGAACCTCACACTTTTCTGCCAATCCAGCAGCCACAATATTTTTAGCCACATGGCGGCAAGCATAGCAAGCACTGCGGTCTACTTTAGTGGGATCTTTACCAGAGAAAGCGCCACCACCATGACGAGAATAACCACCGTAGGTATCAACGATAATTTTACGTCCAGTTAGACCAGCATCACCTTGAGGACCACCAACAACAAACTTACCAGTAGGATTAACTAAGTAACGAGTGTTGGCATCTGGTTTGATAGCGATATCAGCAAAAATGGGTTGAACTACCATTTCCCAGAGATCGTCTTTAATTTTTTTCTGAACAGCGTTACCATCAGTGATAGAACCAATGGTCGTATCGTGTTGAGTAGACATTAAAATGGTGTCAATGCCAACAGGTTTGCCATCTTCATAGATAACAGAAACCTGAGTTTTGCCATCAGGACGAAGGTAGCTGAGTTCTCCTGCTTTACGAACTGCCGCCAAACGACGAGACAGTCTGTGTGCCAAGCTAATTGGCATGGGCATTAATTCAGGAGTTTCGTTACAAGCGTAGCCGAACATCAATCCTTGGTCCCCTGCACCAATGCGATCCAATTGGTCATCGCTGAGTTGAGATTCTTGTGCGCTAGTAACACCCTGAGAAATATCTGGAGACTGTTCGTCAAGAGCGACTAAAACAGCACAGCTATTGGCAGAAAAGCCATTATCTGCATCAATATAACCGATTTCAGCAATTTTTTTTCTGGCAAGATCGACGTAGTTGACGTGAGCTTTACTGGTAATTTCTCCAGTAATTAGTACTAAGCCTGTATTGACGACAACTTCTGCGGCAACTCGGCTAGACTCATCTTGAGATAGTAAAGCATCTAAGATGGTGTCGGAAATCTGATCGCAAACTTTATCAGGATGACCTTCGGTGACAGATTCTGAAGTAAATAAATAACGACGAGTCAAGACTTGTTATTCCTCTCTAAACATTAATAGATGTTTAATAGATAATAATAACAGGCAATTTTTATGATACAAGCAATTTTATTTGATTTAGCTGAGCGATCGCTACATCTGCGCTAGGTAAGTGGCTAATTTGCCTGTTTTCCCAGCAGATGCCGATCGCACCCGCAGCATCTCCTCGTTTAGCCATGTCTAAATCTGCTTGCGAATCTCCTACCATTAAAGTGGCGCTAGCTTGAACTCCAAGTTGGTAACAAGCAGCCAGAAACAAGGCTGGATCTGGTTTGGTTAAACCACGATCTGAACCCATGCTTAGTTGAATATAAGATGAAAGTTGATGTTTGTTGACAAAGGCTTCTACATTGGCAGTAGAGTCAGCAGAAAGTATTCCTAATTTAATTCCAGCACTTGCTAAGGATTGTAATAGTTCTAGAGAACCAGGAAATAAAGGTGCAGAAATAGTAAGTTCGGCTAAACCGCGATCGGCTTCTGTAAAAGCATGGCGAGCAATTTCTTTAGCTTCAAACCAACTTCTACCTGTTTCAGCAATGTAAGCGGCGGCGGCAATTTCATTTTCATAGCGATTCCCAACTGCCATTAAACCAGTCGGATCGAGAAAATTATCTTGAATCCCAAATGCCATTAATAAAGGTTCACCAACCCCAGGAACTTGTGCGTCAATCAGTCGCGATCGCGCTTGACCTATTTTGCGCCAAACAGACTGAGAATCTGCCAGAGTTCCATCTTTATCAAAGATAATGGCTTCAATATTCGGAAAAATTTGGTCTTGAGTGGCGATCGTTGGCATAACAGGTTCTGAGGCAAGAGACAATAGAAAAAACAGAGGAGTTTAGATGTGTAGGAATATAGCAAAAAACGATCGCCCACTGGGAAAGTTTGCGATCGCCTTGATTTAGTATTATAGAAAGTTCTGTTCCCTATTCCCTATTCCCTATTCCCTATTTAATTATTGGTGTTAACAAATGCCAGTGTTAAGCTATCATGTGCCAAGAAATGACCGATATGATAAGCTCTTTCTTCTGTTTTTAGTAAAATTTGTTCGTAAAGCAAGCGAGTGGCTCGATCGCCTAGACTTTCAGCTTGAGTTGCTTGACGACGCAGCAGCTTAATCATTTCTTGTTCGCCAGCTAGATCGTTTTCTAGCATTTGACGACAATTAAAAATACCGTCTGCTTCGGGTGTAAAACAGCATAACTCGGCTAATTTACTGAAACTAGCCGCAGGAACTCCACCCATGCCATTTAAACGCTCACCTATATCGTGAACGTGTTCTTGAACAGCTTCGTAACTTTCGTTTAAAAATTGATGCACGGAGTAAAACTCTGCACCTTCAACAACGAAATGGTGTTTCTGATATTGCAAATACAAAGCTTGAAAACTTGCTAGTGCAATGTTTAAGCCCTCACACAATGGTTCGGTGACTGTTTTTTCCAATAAAATTGGATTGTTGTCTACCTGACCAAAGGAACGTACCAAACCCTTTGTTGTAGACATAATAGTGTTATCCTCTCAATAAAGCAGGCTTAATAAGAATATAGTAACAGAAAACTAAGATAACTACTAGAAAGAAATTAACTCTAGAAAAATCCAAAATAATTTAATCCCTCAAGAATACCAGCCGAATAATGAGCTTGCGCTAAATAGCGATAATCGGTTTGATTGTTTTGATACCACTGATAAAGTTCTGATTTGGCATTGCCAACAATGACTCCTCTTTCATTTCCTTTAAATAAGGCAATATCATTACCAGAATCGCCACAAACAACAGTTCGAGCGGCATTGATTCCTAATTTTTGTCGTAAAAATTGCAGTGCTAAACCTTTATCCCCTTTTTGAGGCAATAAATCTAAATCTTGACCGGCACTGTAGATCGATTTAACTGCTAAACCTCGGTCTAATAAATCTGCTTCTAATTTTGGTAAAATTTCCCGTGCAGCTTGCTCATCGAGATAGAAACTAACTTTGAAATCATTTTGTTCCGATCGCGGTTGTGGCGTTAGTTCGCTGTATTTACTGGCTATTTCTGTTATTTGCTCTCGATTCCAACCTATAGAAAGTATATTTGCCCAGTCAGAATCATAATTTTGTCGATCGGGATCGGCGTAAATTTCTGTGCCTACAGAAGCAATCAGCAGATCTGGAGAAAGTAGGGATTTTTCTTCGGCTAGCTGTCTATATAGATAGAGCGATCGACCAGTAGCGTAAATAATTTTGGTACCGAATTGTTGACGATGCTGACTTAATTTTTGATTCAGGCGATCGAGGGCAGCATCATCTCCTACTAAAGTATTGTCTAGGTCTGTTACGAATAAAAATGCAGTCACTGTTACCTATATAAATATTGTGTCTGTTGTTTAAAGTAACAGTTTATGAACTATAAATACACAAATCTAAAGTAATGAAGCTAACTAACTCTTGACACCAATGCTATTATTGTAATGATTTTTTTGGGGCTGTGGCTCAGTTGGATAGAGCAAGCGCCTCCTGAGAAGTTGGGCACCGTGCGGGAAACTTCATGAGTGAATGTGGTCAAATTCAAGGAAGCCTAAGTCTATTTAATAGATATGGTAATCTTGAGCCAAGCTCTACATCCCTAGTAGAGAAGGTGCAGAGACTGGTTGTAGAGAAATATAGGGAAATTTTTTTAGTTAAAAATCTCTACAACATAACGGCCACCACCTAAAAACTATTAACAATCTGGGCTGCTCATTTCAGAACAGATTGCTGAGTTTGGTTTATGGTGAAGGTATAGTCCAGAGAGTGGGGAAACTCACACAAATCTGAAGCGCTAGGTCGCCGGTTCAAATCCGGCCAGTCCCGTCAAAAAATTAGTTTTTTGGCGCACATTTGCTGATTCTCTCCTGCAATAACTAGAGGTTCAGACTAGTTTTGATTGGCTACTATTGATAATTAGCTAACTTTTTAAGTAAAATCTCACTTCTTAATTCTACTTCATTTCATTTCACTAGGAACAACTAAAAAGTTTTTTAGTTGTTTTTTATTTTTTAGCAAATTTTAGGTTGAAGCTATTCAATTTTAGACAAAAAGCACGTCTTAGCTATATCTATCAACTTTATGTATAATAAAAAACCTGAGTTTTGCTTAGACAATATCGCTTAATGCTATCACCAAAGGGAGCAGGGGAGCAGGGGAGCAGGGGAGGACAAGGAGGACAAGAAAGTAAAAAACTTAAAACTTATGTCCCTTCTGCCTTCTGCCTTCTGCCCTCTGCCTTCGCAATGAACATTCAACGAACTACCTCTAAGGGGTTTGGTAAATCGCATGAGAGAGGAGGTGCTGCGGTGCTGGCAAAAGCGCCTGGAATAATTTTGTCTTTCGATCGCTCGTCGCTTAGCTGAGTCTGCGGCGCTACATAGGCATGATGTTCTGGATCGTATGCCAGTACTTCACCAGTTTCGAGGTGATAGATCCAACCATAAATTTTGAGCTTACTTTGATATAATTTTGAACGAACGAAGGGATAAGTTTTCAGATTTTCAATTTGGGTTAAGACATTTTCAGCAATAGCAATCTCTAACAGTTCCTCTGCTGTATAGCCGCTATAATTTTCTTTGACTAGCCTTAGCTTGGCTTCAGAGTTTTTGAGCCAATCGTACATTAAAGGTAAATCTGATTGCAGTTCGTTGAGCATAAGCAATCCTTTCATCGCACCACAGTGAGAGTGACCACAAACCACAATTTGCTCGATTCTAAGGGAATCAATTGCATATTCTATGGTTGCTCCCTCACCGCCATTAGCTGACCGAAAGGGAGGAATAATATTGCCTGCGTTGCGAATAATAAATAATTCGCCCATCTCCGTTTGGGTGATTAAATTAGGATCGATCCGAGAATCTGCACAAGTGATGAAAAGTACTCTTGGTGTTTGTCCTTGAGGAAGTTTTAGAAATAATTCTCTGTGAGTAGAAACATAGTTAGTCTTGAATTCCCGCAAACCTCTAATTAGTTTTTTCATGCCAATATAGTTGTTTCGATCGCATCACAATAATTTCTTTTATCTAACGATCCAATGACAAAATTAAAGATCTACTGAAAATATTTAGATTTCCAGCGATCGCATCAGAGTTTGTTATGGAATCTATTGACAAACAAAATAAGTGCATATTCAGTCAGGTTGACTTCTACTTTGCTTGTTTCTTCTCTCAAGAAAAGATATTCTGATACTTGCTATCGAATCTCATTTGATTACGCTAGTGCGAACAATACTACGAAAAACAAAATCTGGCAGCAATTTGCGTAGTAGTAATAAAGCACCTGCATTTCCGCCTGCGGGATAGCGAAGCTTAGATGAACCATCGGTTGCAGCTTGATAGACGATCTGAGCAACTGTTTCGGGAAAGCCGCCTTTTGCGCCTATTTGGTTGAGATTGGGGATGACTTTGGCAATTAAGGCATCGTAAGCAGTTAATCCCGATCGCTTGGCGACATCTGGGGAACGATCGTAAAAATCGGTTTTAATTGGTCCTGGTTCGATAATTTTGACACGAATATTAAATGGTTCTAATTCGTATTGTAACGAGTCAGAAAAGCCTTCAATTGCCCATTTGGTGCTGTGATAGAGGCTGTAGAGTGGAAATGCCATCTGTCCACCGATCGAAGCAAGATTAATAATTACACCTGACTGGCGTTCGCGAAAATGAGCAAGTAGCGATCGCGTCACGTCCATTAAACCAAACACATTAGTTGCAAATTGACGCTGAATTTGTTCTGGGGTACAACTCTCAAAAGCACCAATCAAAGCATAGCCAGCGTTATTAACCAAAACATCGATCGCGCCCAATCTTGCTAATGCTTCACCGATCGCTTGCTGAATTGAATTAGGATCGGTTACATCTAAAGACAAACAGCAAACATTTTCTAACTCAGCAAGTTCGTCTGCTTTATCGAGCGATCGCATGGTAGCTATGACTGTCCATCCTTGTTGTTGAAATTTTAACGCTGTCGCTCGACCAATTCCAGAAGATGCACCTGTAATTAAAACTGTTTTTGCCATTTCTATCTTGCCTAATCCCAATCCCTTTTCAATCAACTTAACTTAGATTGATGGAAATTTTCTACCACCAATAGCGATCGACTTTACCTTAACATGCAAAAAACCTACTCCTATTAGGAGTAGGTAAAAAACAAAACTTATTAGAGTTAGATTCTCTTACTTCTTCATACGATTCCTAATGCGTTCTTGAAGTTGTAGATTTTGTTGTTGGGTATTTTGAATTACCGCATTGTTATTACCAACTGCCGCAGCACTGTTATCTGAATTTTGCTGATTGATTTGTAATCCACCACCACCAGCACCTTGGCGATATTTGTTCACATCTACTTGGTCTTGAATGCTAGTTTGCTCGGTATTTTGAATCACGGTGTTGTTAGTACCAACTGCCGCAGCGCTATTTTTAGAGTTTTGGCTGTTTACTTGAGTGTCTTGAGCAAAAGCAGCAAGAGGAGAAGCAACCAAAGCTAAAGTAGCGATCGCAGACAAGGTGTGTTTTTTAGACAGAATCATTCCTAAACCTCTGTAATATAGTTTTCCTAACATAAGAGCCAAACGGACTCGTATCTCAGTCTACAGTAATTACGTTTGGTTATCTTTTTTTATGCATATTTAATTAACAAGTTTTTTCTTAACTAATTCTTGAATTTTTTTGCCATCTGCTTTTCCTTTCAACTGCTGCATTGCAGTTCCCATAACTTTCCCCAAATCCTTGGCAGAAGTAGCACCAACAGAAGCAATAATTTCAGCTAAAACGGTGTTGAGTTCCTCTTCGGACAGTTGTTTGGGAAGATAGGTTTCGATGATTGCTAATTCTTGAGATTCTTTATCAGCGAGATCTTGTCTTGCTGCTTGTTGGTACTGTTCGATCGAATCGCGGCGTTGTTTTGCTTGTTGTGCTAGCAATTCGATTTCTTGTTCTTGATTGAGGCTATCTTGTCCTTTGGGACGTAAAGCTACCTCTTTTTCTAAAATTGCTTTTTTAATACTACGGACAGTTTCTAGTCGCAACTTATCCTTAGCTTTCATTGCCACTTTAATATCTTCATCAATACGTGCTTTCAAACTCATCACGATTTCTCCTAATAGTAATAATAGTTATATCTTGCCAAAGCGATCGAAGGGAAAAAAACGAAATACGGCACGACCAATAATATTTTCTTGCGGTAGAAAACCCCAGATATGAGAGTCGTTACTATTGTTGCGATTGTCTCCCATGACAAAGATTGACCCTGGAGGAACTTGGAGGGTGTCAAGATTATAATTAGGCGCTTCGGCGATGTATTTTTCTTTTAAAGGGCGATCGTCTACATAGACAGTTCCATTTTTAACCGCTACAGTTTGTCCTTGGGTAGCGATTGTTCGTTTAATAAAGGCTTGACTTTTCTCATAGCCTTGTACAATTAACTGCTGAGGCGGCTCAAAAACAATAATATCGCCTTGTTGCGGAGAACTAAAGCGATAAGAAACCTTTTCCACAACCAAGCGATCGCCAGTTTCTAAGGTAGGAGACATGGAATTAGAAGGAATGTAGCGAGGTTCGGCAATAAACGTCCGAATAATAAAGGCTAAAACTAGAGCAATCACGATCGTTTGACTATTCTCTCTTAGTCTTTGCCATGGACTAGAATGGTGATTAGAAGCAACAGAGGTAGGCGAGCGATCGGTTGTAGCTAGATTTTTTGGTTCAGAAGGCATCTAAATTTCAAAATTAGGAATATTTTGAGTTTATCAAACCTCAACCTTTCTACTTTTTTTATCTAAGAGATACACTAGGGCACAGACTCGTTTTTTGTCTATCCGCGATCGCCAAATTATCTGAACATTTTTTGATGGTTTTTAAAATTGGCTCTCACAAAAAAAAATCTCTGGTTGTTCAACCTCGAAAACACCGCAAGAGGCTGAATCTTTTGCTTCTGCCATTAGCAGCAAGTTTTTTGTGGATAGGATATTGGCAAATTGCCAGTTTTTTAGCCGAACCAGAAGCAGTCTTTGTCCTTGGAGGACATGAAAATCGAGAACGCTTTGCTGCCAAACTAGCGCAACAACACCCACAATTACCAGTGTGGATTTCTTCTGGTAGTCCTCAAGCATACCTAGAGAAAATTTTTGTGAAGGCGGGAATCAAAAGAGATCGTCTGTATCTGGACTATCGAGCCAGAGATACTGTCACTAATTTTACTACTGTAGTCGATCGCTTGAAATCCCGTGGAATAGATAGTGTTTACTTAATAACTTCTGAAAACCACATGCTTCGGGCTTTAATTATTGGTGAAATTGTCTTTGGCAGTCGGGGCATTAAAATCAAACCTATTGCCGTACCAGCAGACTCTCCACCCGAATCGATTGGCAAATGTCTGCGAGATACTTTCAGAGCGCTATTATGGGTGACAACAGGTCATACAGGAAGAACTTTGGTGCGTTACCGCACGCTTGAATTAAAGCCTCAATTGCACTCGGAAGATGGTTCTGATTCCTCACAAGTTCCTCAGATTTTTTTCTTAGCTTCAAGATAGGACAAGCTTGCTTTCGAGCAGTCTAAAGCTTAGTAAAAATTTGAAGGGGAAAATGCCATGTCATCGATTAACTTACTAGCCATCTTCAACCCTTCCAACTACTGGAGAAGCGGTCAGATCGCTCTTCCTTGGCAGCCGATCGCGCGACAATTTAACATCTCTCCAGAAGAATTAGTTATAACCGACTTACACAATCTCAATCGTACTCCTCTATTGGCTCAGGTCGATCGCGTCGATCCAGAAGATCCCAGCCGCGATCTTCTCATTTTTTCTCTACCTCAAGCGATTGCACCAAGTTCGGGAGATAAATCGATCGCCTCAGCTTTGGTCAGATTGAAGAGAGGACAATCTATTCCTTCAGAAGTGGGCGAAACTAAGGTAGAAATAGTATCTGGAGCGGATGGTCGAGAACGTGGAGCAAGACTAGTTAACAGTCGTCTGATTGTCTGGTTCAATCTAGTTGCTTCGCCAGAAGACGACAAGCGGACTTGGTTCGGTGGTTCCGCTACTAGCGTCCAACTCGATCGTAGCGAATGTCTCGATCCTTTTCGGGCAGCTCAAGGCAATTGGTTGGAACAAGACCCAGAGAAACACTGCATGAAAGTATCTGAAATTCAACTGCCACAGTCAGTTTATCCTATTTATCCCAGCCATTCCTTCTATCATCCCATTAGTTTATTCAACCATTCTTATCGACTGGTAGCCAAAAGTAATGGTCCTGTCAGAGCAAGTATTACTATAGCTTCAGAACCATTTGAATACATTGGACCCGATCCCAATACGGGAGTCGATCGCCATTTCATCTGCGAACTATATCGAACGATTAGTCTTGATGCTGGCGCAGATTATTTGATTGAAGAGTTATTTGTGAAAGCAAAACCATATAAAAATATTCATGAACCATGGGAGTCAGAAGAAGCAGTAAATCTCAATTTTGCTCTCAAGTATTCTGCTCACATGCACCTAGAATACGAACCACAAGTTTATCAGCCTTATGGCATAACGAGTTGGTTTGCGCTCGGCTCCGATCGACCTCCCTATCCAGGTTATGGATTTGCTACTAATTTGCGGCTCGATTCCCTCAATTATTTAGATGAGGCGGAGGAAAATTGTTTGTCTTGGCAGTTACTTCCTGGTAAATCGGCTCGATGTTTACATTTGTTTATGCACGATCGCCCTGGAGATTTTGAAGCCCATACTGGTCATATTTGGTACGAAGCTATCTATCAGCCACTCACAGCTCAAATTTATCAGGAAAATAATTTTAAGCAGGAATTACATAGCGATCGCGATTTAAAAGTGCTGAGTGAAAAGTGAGGAATCACAGTCACCTTCTTTTTTCAATTAAATCCGATTCTTTCTACTAATTCGATACAAATATGATTTAAGAGATTATCATCGACGCGATCGGGTAAGTCGATATCTTGCTCTTTAATTGCTTTGATTTCGTTGTAGACTCGATCGCACTCAGTCATCACTTCTTCATAGGAGATGTTCCCTTTTTTAACTTCCACTAAATATTCAGCGTCTCCAGCTTTACGGCGATCGACTATTAAAGTTTTGGTTTTGATAATCTCTTTGCCAGTGTAGAGTAAGCGCAAAGCATGACTGGCATGTTTGGCATCAAATCCACATTTAGCTTCCATCTCTCTTCTTTTACTATTGCGATGTTTATGCCAGGATTGATAACTATCCCATTCTTTTCTGGCAGCTAAATATTGACGCGAAGCAAAAGTAAGCTTCATAAAATCGTTACTAGCTAGAGTATATTCTTGAATTTGTCTGTGTGCTTCTTCGGGAAAACGATGGTCTAAAAATACTTGTTTGTAGTCGATTTTTTCTAGAAGTAAATTTCTTAATTCTTCCGCAGGTTGTAAATATTCGATGCAATCTCTAACTACTAACCAAAGAAAATAAAGAAAAGCATTCAATTCGGAAAGAGATAGAGGTTTATAAAGTTCGCTAAAGCCAAAATCTTTTGGTTGAGGTTGTTTTTGTGGCGGATTTAATAGCCATTTTCTATGAGTTTCCACTTTTTTTAGCTGCGCGTTAGCGTAGCCAATATAGCTTGCTTTAACTTGTTTGGTGAGAAAAAGATCGCGATTTTCAATTAATAAATTGGCTAAAGGATGCAAATATTGATAGGAATCGAGCCACAATATTTCTTGAATGTTAGGATTAGCATTTCTTAGCAAAGATAAGTATTTTCGCAATTCGTAGAGAACAAAATCATTACCTTGCAACCAGTTAAATTTTTCAGGCATCCAATCCAGTTTTTTTAAACCTTTTGTACCTTCTTGACTGGTAAAAACTCCTTCTGCTCCTTTTCCTTCTAATTGTTCGATTTGTTTTAAGCCTAAATAGTAAGGTTTGGGAGCAATAAATAAACCTTTGAGATCGAGATCGGATACACCATCAATCGTCAATCCGTAAGCTTGAGAACCAGTTACAGCAAATATTAAAAAGCGATCTTCAATGTTAAGCATAGGTAACAGGAGACGTTAAACTCAAGCATAAATCAATGCGATCGCCTTGTGACCAAATTAGATTAATAACTTGACATCCAAGACAATCGCTACCCATAGGTGATTCATCAAAATTTGCTTGCTAAAGCAGAGTGACAGCGTTCGCAAATAGTTGGATCTTCTGAGAATTCGCCGACGCGAGTAGAATAATTCCAGCAGCGATCGCATTTGTGTCCATCTGCTTTGACTACTCCTACAGAAACAAGATCGGATTGACTTTTGTAATTAGCTGTTTGTATCGCTTGGGCAGTAGTTAATAATTCTACTTGCGAAGCTAAGAAGAGATAGCGCAACTCATCTACTGCATTACCCTTGAGACTATCGATCGGGTTGAGAGATGATAGTTTTTGATGTAGTTCGCGATCGCTAACATAAAGCAAAACTTTAGCATCCAAAGAAGAACCGATCGCCTTATCTTTACGCGCTTGTTCCATGACTTGATTGACTTCATTACGCAACTGTCGTAATTTCGACCACTGGGCTGCTAATTCTGGCTGATGCCACTGAGAATTCATTTCTACCCAACCAGCCTCAAACACGGACTGATAAGGGGTTTTGTAGGGAAGAAACTGCCAGATATCTTCAGCCATGTGACAAAGTACGGGGGCGATCGCCTTGGCTAAATTTTCTAGCGCTATTTTCATCACTGTCTGACAGCTACGACGGCGTTGAGCATCTGGACTAGAGATATACAATCTGTCTTTGGCAATATCTAAATAGAAATTAGACAGATCGACAACGCAGAAATTTTGTACGGTTTGGAAGAAACGATAGAATTGGAAACTTTCAAATGCTTCCTGCACTTCAGCGAATACTTCATTGATGCGATGCAGCATGTATCGATCCAATTCTGGCAATTCTCGATCGGGAACTGTATGCTTGGCGGGATCGAAATCATCTAAGCTTCCTAACAAAAATCTAGCAGTATTACGGATTTTGCCGCGAATATCGTTTAATTGCTTGAGAATATTCCATCCGATCGGAACGTCAGCCGAATAATCGACAGAAGATACCCACAAGCGCATTACATCTGAACCGTAGGGAGGTTCTTGTTTCTGATTTTTACCACCTTGGATGACGATATTGGGATCGACGACATTACCCAAGGATTTACTCATCTTGTAACCCTTCTCATCCAAAACGAAACCGTGGGTTAAGACTGTCTGATAGGGTGCAACTCCTGTAGTGGCAACGCTGGTAAGCAAACTGGATTGAAACCAACCGCGATGTTGATCGCTTCCTTCTAGATACATATCGACTGGATATTTTAAATTATCCCTGGTTTGAGCAACCGCAGCCCAAGAAGAACCAGAATCAAACCAAACATCCATAGTGTCGGTTCCTTTACGATACTTACGTCCGTTATTGCGATAAGTTTCTGGTAAAAGTTCTTCTACCGATAGTTCCCACCATGCATCTGAACCTTTGGCAGCAATGATTTGTTGAACGTGGTCGATCGTCTCTTTATTTAGTAATGGTTCGTTGGTTTCTTGATCGTAGAAAACGGGTATAGGAACACCCCAACTTCGTTGACGCGAGATACACCAATCAGATCGATCGGCTACCATGGGTGTGATCCGATTTTCACCTTGGGCGGGAATCCATTTAACCGAAGCGATCGCACCTAAAGCTTGTTCTCGAAATCCTTCTACTGAAGCAAACCACTGTTCGGTTGCGCGAAAGATGGTAGGTTTCTTAGTCCGCCAATCGTAGGGATATTTGTGTTGATAGGGTTCTTGTTTTAGTAGAGAATTAGTTTCTTTTAAGGCTTCGATGATAGCTTGATTGCCTTCGCTAATTTCGATTTTTGAGAGTAAACCATCCTTATTATAGTTAGGTCGATCGACTACTGTTAAGCCAGCAAATTGACCAGCTTCAGCCGTAAAAGTTCCTTTGTCGTCTACTGGTGAAAGGATTGGTAGATGGTATTTTTGACCGACAATGTAATCTTCTTGACCATGCCCAGGGGCAGTATGTACTAAACCAGTACCAGAGTCAGTAGTGATGTAGTCGCCGCCAATAACTACTTCACTTTCGCGATCGAATAGAGGATGACGATAGGTAGTATGTTCTAAATCTTTACCCAATAAGGTAGTTTTAACTGTTAGCGTTGTTTCTAACTTAGCCGCAAGGTTTTCTACCAAATCAGCAGCAACAATTAAATACTGATATTTATTTTCTCCTCTGCCCCTCTGCCCCTCTGCTTCTCGGCTTTCTTCCTTCACCTCAACAACTGCATACTTAAGATCGGGATTGACTGCAACCGCTAAGTTACCAGGAAGAGTCCAAGGTGTTGTCGTCCAGATTGCTACAGCTAGATTGGGAAGAAATGGCGCTAAAGTTTCTTTGAGGGCATCTGCTAGCTTAGTTACAGGAAAAGCAGCATAAACACTTGGAGAAGTATGACCTTCAGGATATTCTAGTTCAGCTTCAGCCAAAGCTGTTTGTGAACTCGGACTCCAATGCACTGGTTTTAAACCTCGATAGATATAACCTTTGAGTGCCATTTGTCCGAATACGCCGATTTGTGCTGCTTCGTATTCTGGTGTAAGGGTGAGATAGGGATTTTCCCATTCTCCCCAAACACCATAGCGCTTGAAACTTTCACACTGTTGCTGCATGGTTTCGAGGGCAAAATCCCGCGCTTTATGACGCAAAGTGAGAGGGGTAAGGTTTTGTCTCTCCTCAGATTTCATGTTTTGCAGAACTTTCAGTTCGATCGGCAAACCATGACAATCCCAACCAGGTACGTAGCGAACTTTATACCCGCGCAACAGCTTATATTTGTTGATAATATCTTTGAGAATTTTGTTGAGTGCGTGACCTATGTGTAGAGAACCGTTAGCGTAGGGAGGGCCATCGTGTAAAACGAAGATTTCACCTGGATTTTGTTGCGATAATTTCTCGTAAATTTGATTTTCCTGCCAAAATTTTTGCAATTCTGGTTCGCGCTTCACAGCATTTGCCCGCATATCAAACTTAGTCTTGGGCAAATTTACGGTGTCTTTGTAATTCTTAGCTTCTGTCACAACTATTTCAACAATAACTAACGGTTTAGTCTACTAGACTTCTTGCAGAACTTGGGAAAAGGAAAGGAAGGAGTTTAAACCCTAACTTTTGCAAGAGAGCTACTGTTTTATCTTAATCTTTTCTCAGAAGTTTCCAACCAACAATGTCCGCAGATAAATGCCGATACAGGCAGATAATTATTACAAGCGATCGCGACGATCGACTGACAATACATTACTCTCATGCCATCGGCAACAAATTCGCCATTGGTCGTTAATTCTAAGAGGTAATTCGTAAAGAAAATCTAAAGAGAGAAAATAGACTTCTTGCAGAAGTCAGGCAAGAGGCAAGAGGCACTCATGCAAAAGG